>JBCCEX010000201.1:0-1549 GCA_039030035.1 Myxococcota bacterium | reverse complement strand
TGACAATGGAATTTTTGCAGCATCGGGCAACACAAGATCCGCAAGCGCTCAAACAGCTGCAGCTGATTATTCACAAACATTGGCAAGCTCTCTGGCCAGTTGGCTATGCCAGCATCAAGGCACTGGCGCATGTTGTTTTCAACGCAACCGATATTCAGCTGGCCTGGCAAGCTTACTACGGCGGTAAAAAATCCGATAAAGAGAGCCCCAATAAAACGCAGCTGCCTGGCCTGCAAGACTGTCTGCGCCTGCAAAAATCCTTTTTGCGCGACAACTGGCGCGTACGTGTTGTGACGGTCAAACGGCTGCAGCAGTTGACCAAACACCACCACAGCCGCATCGCCTACTCCGCACGCAAAACCCTAAAATCTTTGCTGACACGAGAAGAAAACGGCCATGTGCACTTTGCGGCACACCATACCAGTACATCTGCTGATGCTGAATTGCAGGGATTGTCATCTTGGGTCGATGTGCATACTCTGCCCGCATTTGACACCACCAAATTTGTGGAACGTCCAAAGCTGATATGGCAGATCTACGAACATCTACACGCCAAAACACCGCCCAACGTGCGCAATCGTGTCACCCGTACCCTCGTTTTGCACGGCATGAGTGGTGTTGGCAAAACCACATTGGCACTAGCTCACGCCCATCGCAACTTACAGCAGCTATACAACCGTGTGTGGTGGATTCAAGCCGATAGCCGCGAAAATTTTGTCGACAGTGTGCGCAGCATTGCCCGCTACATGGGTCTACACAACGCCAACATCAAAAAAGAAAACCATGTATTGCGGTATGTCAACCACCAATTAAGCAAACATCCCGGTTGGCTACTGGTGCTAGACAACGTCAACGATCCACAATGGCTACGCGATCAACAAACAGGCAAAATCTCCCTGTACCCCCCACGCGGCGGTCACGTTCTCATCACCTCACAGATCAACCATTGGCCCTCTGTCCAAATGTTAAACATCGATGTTTTTACCCCAAAACAGGCAAAAGACTGTTTAAAGCTATATCACCACCCCGCCAACAAGCAGCAGCAACAAGCCATGCAGCAGCTAGCCGAACAACACCTAGGCCACCTACCACTAGCCCTCACCGAGGCAGGCGCCTACCTAAAAAAACACCAACACAACTTCACAAACTATTTGCAGCTATACGCTCAACACGGCTACGCACTACACCAATCCGACCAATCGTCTGCATCCCACAGCCGCCGCAGCGTCATTGCAGCATTAAGCCAAAACCTAAACAAAATCGAAAAAGAGAATCCACAAGCCGCCCACATCATGCACACCATGGCCTACCTGGCCCACAAAGATGTTCCTCATAGCCTACTAAAGCACCTGATTCCCAACAAACAAAAGCTCGATCAAGCTTTGCAAACCCTCACAAGCCACCACATTATTCACCCCTGCCCAAAACAGCGCTGCTACAGCATGCACATACTGCAACAAGAGATCATCCGCATTCGCCTGGCCCAACAAAAGCAAACCAACGCAGCACTCGGCAAAACAGTGCAGCTGCTGCGCACCGCATGGAAATC
>JBCCEX010000200.1:0-1608 GCA_039030035.1 Myxococcota bacterium | reverse complement strand
AGAAAATATGCTGTGAAGCCTCTTGTACGGGCACTGCTAACCACTGGCAACAAAATACTGTAGCTATAATGATTCATGATGAAGCGTATTGTTGCAAAGACCACGATGCATAGGGCTGATCGAGAACACCGTAAATACCAGGGTTGTTAAGCTCCGAGAAGATATCTTCTTTGGCAACACGTAAAATACCGGTGAGTATAGCTCTGTGCAGAAAATGACCATCTTTGAGACAATCACCCAGCAGCCCTTTCATGAGATCACGCATATCTTTGTAGTAGTTGTACTGATAGGCGGCCTGCATGGGGGCATCATACTCATCAATCGCGAGCCACGGACCCATGCCTGCATGCTGATGTGTAAGCAGTTTAGTTAAAATCACCAAAATCGATTTACACTCTACCGAGTCGGCCTGCTTATGAATAACTTTATGTAAGATGTCTTGTTGGTTGTTTGTTAGGCAATCTAAAGAGGCCTCTTGGCTCACCTCTTGTGCAATATCCGACAGCAAGCCACTCATGCGTGTGTAGGCATTGTTCCAACAGCTCTCTTTAATGGTCCGAAACGACATAAACAGCACCGGCCGCTTGCCTCGCTCTCGCTGATACTGCTGGCCCGCTTTGCTAATGGCCAGTCCTTCAAATAGATCCTCTTGATCGCTGGCCGGCTGACGTAAAAAACGGCACAGCATATCAAGGTTTATGGTTTTACCGAACCGTCGCGGGCGGGTAATGAGCGTGACTTCAGTGGGGACATCAAGGAACTCTTTGATAAACAGAGTTTTGTCGACAAAACAGCAATCGCTTTGCCTTAACTTAGCAAAATCCGATACCCCCACAGGCATGCCGCCACTAGGATTGACAATGGGGTTGTCTTGCATGGTATCGCTCATCATCACCCTATTGTATCATGACACCAGCTCGGTGTGGGCAATAGCAACCTGTTTGCCCGCAAAAGCCAGCCCCAAAGCGATAATCTGCCTAACTCCACGTTTGACCAGGTCAACATGATATTGCTTATCTTGAATCTGCTGCAGCGCTTGTTGTGCGGTGTCGTTGAGCGACGCAGTGCTGCCTATGCAGGTCTTAAACTCCATCACAAAGCCGGGCAGTGTTTTGTCTTTGGGCTCAAGCGCCAAATCGTAACGGCCCAGGCCGCTTTCGCGTTGTGAATCGACAATGTAGCGATCGCGTAGGTGGTACATCATGCCTAGCACAAAGCCGTGGTAAAAGCGCTCGGGCTGTTGGCCACCTTGGTCGAAGTAGCTGGTGCTTTCGAGTGCAAATCGAGCAAAATAGTCGGCAAAATCTTGCACCTGTCCCTGCAGCAAGGCCTCAATCAAATCGACCCCACTAATGCCCTGCGCTGGCCCTTGTAGCCACCTAACAATCAAACCACTGTACAGCCGCCGTACTTCGTTGTTGGGAATGCGCAGCTGCACAATTTTGTTATCGGCATCGGGGTTTTCGCGCGCCTGCGCAGCGGTGAGGTAGCCGCTAGCGAGCAACAATCCCCAAAGATTTTTGTTGTCTTTGGCAATTTCACGCAAGGGCACATGCTCTTGCACAATTTGTGTGGTGGTGTGCTGTGTTGCGGCTGATAGCAGCTCGT
>JBCCEX010000199.1:0-1621 GCA_039030035.1 Myxococcota bacterium | reverse complement strand
TGCACTGGGTTAACACCAGCGATAACTATCTCATTCATCAGCTGCTCACCCGCGCCAATACCGACACCAAAAAGGGGTTGCACGAACTGCTATCGGCTAGCACGAACTACAGCACCACACAAATTGTCAAGGAGTATGTGCCGTTGCGTTTTTTAGAAAACGACAGCGCCCATTTATGGGGATTATTATTAGCCAGCGGCTATGTAACGGCAGCAACGCACCAAAAAAAACCCGGCTCGTTGGAGCATGTGGTACAGCTACGCATTCCCAACCAAGAGGTGATGTGTGTCTACAACGATCTGCTACGCCGTTGGCTTACAAGCGGTACAGGCAGCAGCGGCACCGCACTGCTAGATGCGTTGGTGGCCGGACAGATAGAGGAATTTGCCAGTTACTTCAAACAGTTTGCGCTAGAAAGCATTGGCTACTTCGACAACAGCAACACGCAGCCCGAGCGGTTTTACCATGGCTTTGTGCTGGGCATGATGCACTATCTGCAAGAGCGCTACATTGTCGATTCACAACGCGAAAGCGGCCTGGGTCGTTATGATTTGGCGCTTGAGCCCAGAGATAAGACACTGCCTGGCTTTGTGATGGAGTTTAAGACCTGCATAGACGACACTGCGTCGCTCAACGACACTGCACAAAAAGCGCTGCAGCAGATTCAAAATAAGCAATACCATGTCGACTTGGCCAAACGTGGCGTCAAGCAGATTATCGCTTTGGGGTTGGCTTTTGCGGGCAAACAGGTTGCTATTGCCCACACCGAGTTAACGCAAACCTCTAGCGCATAGCGCAGCGATACCCGCAGCACCCCGCTGATCCATCATCTTTATCTTCTCGCTGATGCACGAACAACGCAATCTCAGTTGCCGTATGCACCATCTATCTGGGCAATTGTGTTTTGCACATAGTCAACCACAGCACGCTGCGACCAATCGCGTGCGCCGGTAAAACCAACATGCACAAAACCCGACGGTGACAGCAAAAAGCTCTCTGGAAAACGCTCGATACCATAGCGGTTTGCAGCTTGACGCTGTGGATCCCACAGCACAACAAACGAGCTTGATGGTGCCGTGTTGCCGCGCTGCTGTGCAAAAAATGCTGCAACATCTTCCCAATTGCTGTCAACAGCAACAGCCAGCACATCGAGTCGGTCGCCCAAACGCTCACTCAAACCATGTAGTGAGGCCATTTCATCGCGGCATGTGCTGCACCAGCTGGCCCAAAAGTGCACCAATGCCCATTTGTTGCCGGCTGCTGCCAGCAGCTGTTGCTGCCCTCTGTTGCCTATTTGCGCAGCAACCACAGGCGCCTTGGTGTTGTGAAACACAGTAGGTTGCACCAACGCCTGCAGATGCAGCCGCCCCAAAAACAGCCGCTTGTGTGTTTGATGCCCCGCCCATGCTGCAGCAACCACACAGCTGAACCAAAAAAAGGCAACCTTCATCCAATAGGGCACCACAAAGGCCGTTGCAGCGCTTTGCTGAGTTTTGTTTGTAGCCTGCTGCATTGTTATGGTTTTTTCGGTTATTTCAGTTAGCACAGCCTCTTTCGCATCAGCTTATACCAATTTTCCAAAGAAAAACCAAAAAAACGATAAACCTTGATATGCTGTGTC
>JBCCEX010000198.1:0-1630 GCA_039030035.1 Myxococcota bacterium | reverse complement strand
TGCCAAACTACTGGTGTTACCGTAGTCTTTTGCAAGGCTTCCGATTCCAGGCCCGTAGCAAGGGGATTTAGAGTGGTCCGGCTGACAACCGAGGGGTAGGGATGGTGGATAGCAGGGAATCTAAATCTCAGGCAGCGCATTGTCAGGCGCCTCCTTGAACCATTGCAATGCCAGGCGCTGAAACGCTTTGCGTACTTCATGGTTGGGAATACACAACGTCGCCAGCTTGCCCACCACTGCATCTTGCGTATCAACAGCCGTTATATAGCCGCTGGTCAGCAAAATGCTCCACAGCGCCTGCCCCAGCCCTTCGAGCTCACGCAACGCCAAATTGTCCGATACATCACGCTGCACCGTGTTGTTTAGCAACAGCGTCTCAACTGCCTGCCGATCGGCAGCACTGCCGGCGGTAATCAAGCGACCCACCAGAGTGCTGCTGCCGGTGTTGACCCAGTACTCTTGCGCCGGCTGCGGCAGATTGCTGATAAAGCTGACAATCGACCAGGGGTTGTAGATCTCCTGCCGACCAAATATGTAGCCGTCGTACCACTGTTGCGCTGTAGATAGATGCTGCGACAGGCTGCGTTTCTCAAACAGCGCATCCACCTCTGCTTGCGTGAAGCCAAAGCAGTGATCAAATCTCCAATCCATCACCCCATAGGTGCCCAAATTATTGAGGTCAGAGAAGATATCCTCCTTGGCCACACGCAAAATGCCGGTGATCACAGCTTTATGCAAGTAGGTGTCGTTGCCCTTGAGCGCCATGCCTAGCAGGCTGCGCATAAAGTCAATCATCTGGCTGTAGTAAGAGTCCTTCTGTTGAATCTCCTCTTGATCTTTTTGCGACTGCACATAAGCCGCATGAATCGGCGTGTCGTACTCATCCAATAGCAGCCATGGGGCTTGTTTGTAATGCAGGGTCAGCAACTTGCACAATAGTTGCAATGAATTTTTCCACTCGATCGGTTCCGCACTGTTTTGCAGCATGCGCTGCAGCTCTTTTTGTTCACTCGGAAGCAGGCAGGTCGCATCGACCTGATCCATCACCAAATGCCGCTCCAATTCTCGATGGATCAAACGGCAAAGCTGCTTACATGCCTCTTCCCAAGTGGCGCTCTTGATATCTTTAAATGTCAGCGCAATCACCGGATATTTGCCGCTATGCTGCATTGCCTGCTCGTTTTGCGCAATCAGCAGCTCGGTAAACAGTGCGAAGCCCCCTTCCTGCTCCTGCTGCTTAGCAAAAAAGTGCTGCAACATGCTCATGTTCATTGTCTTGCCAAAACGGCGCGGGCGGGTGATGAGAATGATATCGTCGTCGCAGTGGACGATATCTTGTATCAACAAACTCTTATCCACAAAACAGCGCTGCTGCTGTACCATTTTGGCAAAGTCCGATATGCCGCGCGGCATTAGGCCATCGGGATTGACAATGCGTACACTATGTTTGGAAGCACTGTGGTTCATGGTTGTATTATGACACAAGGGCAGCTCACCATCAACGTGATACCGCATGCTGCACCGCAGCCTTTTTATGCCAAAAAGCGATGCCGAGTTTGAAAACGGCAGGGGGCGGACGATCGCCAAATTCGCTTGCATACCCCTTCTGTTCAATCTGCTGCAGCGCAGT
>JBCCEX010000197.1:0-1689 GCA_039030035.1 Myxococcota bacterium | reverse complement strand
TCCAAATGCTAGAGAACGGGATTTAACGCCAACCTCACAAGCATTTACATGTATACCAGGGCAACGAGACTCTCAGAGCTTAAAACAACTCCTAACACATTATAAGACTCGGCAAGATCTGCGTGACGGCTGCGTGCTTCAGCTTGCAAAAAAATTATTAAAGGCTATATAGTATATATGTTGATTTAAAATCGACGGTAAAAGTTATAAAGGAGTGCTTGGTATGATAGACAGAAAAAATTGGATAGCATGGTTGGTTTTCGTAACATTAGGCGCATCTGGTTGTGACTTGGGGTCGTCCGCATCAACAACGGGTCGAGATCAACAAGCAGTGAAATCGTCACGAGCGCAGCAGGAGTTAACAACACAAGATATGGCCGAAAGTTTTGCGCAAGCCTTGCAGGGCTATAGTTTGGTTGGCTCCAAAAAGGTTTTGCAGTTGCAAAACGAATTTCAGGCTGTTTTTCAGGGGCAGGGTAGCCCCGATGATCCTGCTTGTGAGGGCAGCAGGCAGTTTTGTTTGGGGTATGCCGCAACGGCGGTCAACTTTTCTGCCGCCAAAAACCGGCCATTGCGGTTTTTACAGCAGTGCCAAAGCCAAGCCAAAAATGGCACCGTAGCTGTCAGCAAACAGACGGGTGGTGTTTACATGCGGGTCAACAAAAAAAATGGCAATTTGGTTTGTGCAGCCACCATTACCCCCATCAAGGCTGTTTTTGACTGGAACGAAACCGGTGGCACAGTGCTGCTGCGCACAGCAAAATTGGGTGTCAATGTTCAGGCCTCCTCACAGGTTGAGGTATTGGTAAAGGGCAGTTTGCTCAACAACGATCAGCGCGACATGCTGTTTGGCGAGTGGTTGCAACAAGCTGCGCAACAACAGCAGGCACCCTATAGCGTTAGCGTAGCGTTTAGCCCCAAAAGATCCAACCAATTTCCTGTGGTGAGCTTAGATAGCTCAAAAATCGCCGAGTATGTGCTGCAGTGGCAACAGCTCTCCCAACAGCAGCAGCAACAGCAACTTTTAGACGCCCGGGCAAAGCTCGAACAGCAGCTGCAGGATCTACAGGTTACCTTGCAACAAGAGAAAGAGAAGTTTGAGCAGCAAGAGCAAGAGGCGCAAAACCAGCTGGCCCAAGCACAGCAGCAAGGGCAACAACAACTGCAACGGCTGCAACAACAGTTACAACAAACCGAGCAAGAGCGCCGACGCGTTGCAGGAGAGTTACAACAAGCACGCGCAGCACAGCCGCAACAACCGGCAGCGAGGGCACAACAACAAGCGGCAGGTGGTGGTAACAATAATAATGGTGCGGGTGGTGACAATCCAAATCGGAGAGCCGCTTTGATGCAGATGATTGCAGCACGTCAAGGAGGCAACAATGCTGCAGCGGATCCTGTAGGTGGCGCAGGTGACGATGCTGTACAGCAAAACGCTGATGTTAATGAAAATGACCCTATTCGCTTGCAATTCTTACGCCTCATACAAATGAGGGTGCCCATACGAGCAGCAATCAACCGAATTATTCAAGACGGTAACCTAGAGCATTTGTGTAATAATCACGCAAATCTCTTGCAGCAGTATCCTGATTTGATGCAAGAGTGCCGACGCCGGGATTTTGGTGGTCAGGTAGATCCAGAAGTAGCGGCTCAGCAAGCGGCTGAGCGGCTTAAACAGAGGGCTTTTGG
>JBCCEX010000196.1:0-1813 GCA_039030035.1 Myxococcota bacterium | reverse complement strand
TGTGCGTTGCTGTATGGAGCGGAAGCAGCCAATCTGTCAAACAGCAACTGCTCAAGTCTCCCAAACAGCTGCATGACATCTGCACTACGACAGGGGCTAACGTGATGCAAGTTGCTGCTATGCTGGCCTATCCAAAAATTGTACAACTCTTGCTGCGAGCCGGAGCTGATCAGGACAAAAGCGGGCGTCTACAGCTACCGCCGCTATTGATGGCAGCCGGCTCTCCTTTTTCAGCTGCCCATCAGGTCGTTCTCCATTTGCTAGAGGCTGACGCTGACACAAACAAGACTCTGCCAAACGGCTGGACTGCTTTGCACATGGCCGCTGCTTCCCCTTCGCCATTTGCTCACCAAAACCTGCAGGTCTTGCTGCAAGCGGGAATGGACAAAAATGCCACGGATCACCAGGGGCAAACCCCTTTGATGGTCTGTGTGCAGCAGGGGCATTGGAAAAATACACAAACACTCTTAGAAAGCGAGGCAAAGACAGACATCCAAGACAAGAGCGGTAACACAGCCCTAGATTGGGCCAAGCTACTCGAGACACAAAAGTGCATCGAGCTGTTGCAAGAACATGAGCGGAAATCATAAACTCACAAACCCCTAGGAAAACTCGCTAAAGGCCTATTAATCGGGGTTCTGCTCTTGGTACTGGTAAAACGAAACAGATCCTAACACCCTGAAAACTTCTGTCCAATCTTATCAATACATGCTAGAAAAGGGTTTTGCTGACTTGGCTAAAATATCCTCCTCTTCTTGTGGCTTGTGTTGCTCTTGCTCAGCTTCTTGTTGTGTGCGTTGCGCCGCTTGCGCTGCTTTGCGTCTGGCCTGCTCGTGATGCTGTTGCAACACATCCTCGGGCACAGCAGGAAACTCAAAGTCAAACTGCATGCCTCCGCCAGGGGCATTGGCAGCGTAAATGTCGCCGTCCAGTTGGTTCATCAGCTGCTTGCAGTAAGCCAAACCCGAGCCTGTACCCCCTTCGGTGTGGCTGTAAAATGGATCAAACAGATAGGGCAAATGCGACGTCTTGCAGCCGGTGCCATAATCTCGAACACGAACACCCGGACCGTCCGATGTGTTTTTCAGCCATATATCGATCTTCGTATCTTTGGGGCTGTGTTTGGTAGCATTCACAATCACATTGGCAAGCCCATGAGACAGATGCGTCAAGTTGCCATACACCCACGCATCTTCTGTCTGCTTCACCCGAACACGCTGCTGTTGCTCCAATGTGAGACCAAACCCGATCGCCTTTTCAAGCGCTTCTTTCAAATTGACAATCCCCGTCTTCGCCGTAAACTGCATCGGATCTTTGATGTTGCCCAGCATCGCTTCAGCAAAATCAATGGCCTTACGAATACTCTCCTGAAAGTGCTTGCCAAAGGCACGCAAACCCGTGTATTGCTCTTTGCTCAGCGACGTAAAGCTCTTGTCTGCTTGGCACACAACCTGGTGCGCTCGAATCAGTTCATCCAGATGCTTGTTGAGCTGGATAGCCTGCTGTTGCAAGGCACTCAGCGGGTCTCCTAAATCATGGTTGGCCATAATGCAACGCATGCGCAGTGCTGTCGCCTGACCCCAAGCAAACGCTTCGCGCGAGCGGGGAAATAGCACCGCTCCTACGGCAAGAGGAATCCCCAAGCACCAAGCCTCTAGAGGAACTGCTAGTAAAGAGGCTACGACAGTATGACTACCGTCCAAAGCCCCGTACATTATCCAGCCCAACACGCTGCCTACAACCGACATGTAAATCGTGCTGCGTAAGTCTACCACCAGCGACAAAAAGACAAATCCTATTACCCAAAATCCCA
>JBCCEX010000195.1:0-1847 GCA_039030035.1 Myxococcota bacterium | reverse complement strand
GTGCTGCAACAGCGCAGCATGCAGCCGCATTGAGCAGATGGGATCTGCAGCTAGATAGCCACAGCAAATGGCGCTATGCATCGGCGCCTTGTTCGCTGGTGGGGCTCGTTGGCCTAGCGATGTGGTTGAGACATTGGCAGCAGCATACCATCGCCAGCATGCATGCCTATCTGTTTGCCTTTGTTACCTGTTTGTGCGTTGCCTTGGGCTGTTTGGTGTTTGTGCTGCTGCAGCATTTGAGCCGAGCAGGCTGGTCGGTGGTGGTGCGGCGCATCGCCGAGAGTACGGCTGCTGCACTGCCCCTGTTTATGCTGCTTATTGCCCCTATTTTGCTGTGGCAAGACAAGCTATTTGTGTGGCAGCATATGCCGCACGATCCGTTGGTGCAGGCCAAAGCAGCCTATCTCAATGCGCCGTTTTTTGTGTTGCGTAGCCTGCTGTATGTGCTGCTATTTGCCGGCATGGGGCTGTGGCTACACGCAGCATCTACTAGGCAAGACAGCGGCACACATGCCAAAACAAGTTTGCGCATGCGCGCAGCAAGCCCCGCTATGTTGCTGCTGTTTGGCTTGGCTGTCACCTTTGCTTCGTTTGACTGGATCATGTCGCTGCAGCCACACTGGTACTCCACCATTTTTGGGGTGTTGATTTTTACTGGCTGTGTGATTTCGGGCCTATCGTTGCTGATTTTGCTATGTGTTGCCCTGCAAGCAAGCGGCTATTTGCCCTGCATACGCGCCGCACACTACTACGACCTAGGCAAGCTACTGTTTGGCTTTACAGTATTTTGGGCCTACATCGCCTTTAGCCAATTTATGCTACAGTGGTATGCCGCAATTCCCGAAGAGGTGGTCTTTTACAGCCATCGCCTGCACGGCAATTGGGCTGCTGTTTCGTGGGCCATGCCCATCACCCACTTTTTTATCCCCTTCTTTTTGCTGCTGTCTCGCTGGGCCAAATGCCACCGTGTGATGTTATCTGTTGCCGCTTTGTGGACACTGGCCATGCATGCTGTACACATTGCATGGCTCGTACTACCCGCGCTTGCCGAACATGCCCACGTTGCCCATGCCCACACCGGCGACTCCTATGTGCTGCAATCAGCGTTGCCCCTGGCCAGCGCCCAACAGCTAACTGCAGCCAGCCTATGGGCTTTGTTGGGCATTGGCAGCCTGCTGCTTGCTGCAATCTTGTTTGTGCTCGCGCGCAAACCCCTCGTGCCAGCCGGCGATCCCATGCTACATGAATCGCTGCAGCCATAACCGCTGCGCTGATTAACCGACAACAAGCTAACCTAAGACGACTGTGCTGTTGGCGGTGCATCCGATTTGCTGCCGCTTTGCGCCGCAGCATCTTGTTCGCGCACACTTTGCCGAAAATTGCGAATCGCCTGCCCCAAGCCGCTAGCAACCTCAGGCAGCCGCCGCCCGCCAAACAGCAGCAGCACAATCGCAAAAATAATCAGCAGTTCGCCTGTTCCAATTCCAAACATATTGATGCCCTTTGTTTTACATCTATACCATATCAGCACAGCCTATCTGTACGCTAGTGGTTACTGCAGCTACATTTCATAAAATGGTTTACAGCAACTCAGCACTTACCTAAACCGACAAAAAAGTGTGCGCAGATACGATTCTGCGATAAGATAGCCGTAGAGTCAGAGAGAATCAAAACACGATGCCATGCAAAGAATCGACACCGTCGCGCCGCACCGCAGCTGCTATCAAACCTATCTATCGAAAAGACAGACTGTTTAAGGCTACCTCCACCTCCCTCAATATTCACAAAGAGATCATGCGTCGCTATTTGCCGAAAAAATTGTTGTCTAAGGTTGATCTCGATCAAGT
>JBCCEX010000194.1:0-1849 GCA_039030035.1 Myxococcota bacterium | reverse complement strand
GCGCTTCGTTGATGTCGTTGACGGTGACGGCGTAGGCGGCCGTATCATCGGGGCTACCAGGAATCGTGGCGTCGTCGACTTGGACGGTGACATCGAGGCTGGCGTTGGTCTCGAAGTCGAGTGCGGCCCCGGCGATCAGTTCCAGGTTGCTACCGTTGATCCTATTGCTTTGTTGATAAAACGCTTTTTATTAAGGAATTTATTGATGTTGGTGGTAAGGTCACGCTGATCACCCGCCCGCGGCGGTTTGGTAAAACCATCAACCTCGATATGCTGTGCCGTTTTTTGCGCCAGCCAGCCAGTGACAAAGAGGATCTATTTGCAGGGCTGGCGATTAGCAAAGCGGGGCAACAATATCAGCAAGAGCGTGGCAAGCGACCGGTGTTGTTTATGTCGTTTCGTACCATCAAAGAGAGTTGCTGGAAGGATGCTTATACGCGCATGTCGTTGCTGCTGTCTAGTTTGGCTGAAAAAACCAGTCAAGGTGCACCGATCGATCAACTTACCGCAGCGCAACAAGCGACGTTGCGGCGTGTGATTGACAGGCAAGCTGAGCCGGCTGAGTGCAAAGGAATTCTCGTTATTCTCACGCAGCTGCTCACCCTCAAGCACAACGGGTTGGCGCCGTGGGTCGCAATCGATGAGTACGATGCCCCTATGCAGGCTGCCTATCAGTACAACTACTACAAAGATATGCGCGATCTCATGAAAGGGTTGCTGGGCGACTGTCTCAAAGATGGCCATTTTTTACATCGAGCCGTGCTCACCGGTATTTTGCGCGTTGCCAAAGAGGATATCTTCTCGGAGCTCAACAACCCCGGTATTTACGGCCTGCTTAAGCGCCCCTACTCGTCGTGGTTTGGTTTTACGCAGCACGAAGTCAAACAGCTGCTACGGCAAAGGGGGCATCCTGAACGCTTTGAGGCGGTGCAGCAAGCTTACAACGGCTATCGTTTTGGAGGTGGTGATCAGCCGCTGATGATCTACAACCCTTGGTCAGTTGTAAATGACCTGCTTGAACCAACACGAGAACCAGGCCTGCACTGGGTTAACACCAGCGACAATAGTTTGATTCGCCAGCTGCTTACGCAAGCCGATACCGAAGTGAAAGAGGGGCTGCACGAGCTGCTATCTGAAGCAACGCATCACACCACAACACAATTTGTGAAAGAGCATGTACCGCTGCGTGAGATTGAAAGAGACCCTAAAAATCTCTGGGGGCTGCTGCTGGCCAGCGGCTATCTCACTGCTGCGCAAGCACGCGAAAACCCCGATGCCGACAATAAAATTGTGCAGCTGCGCATTCCCAACAACGAAGTACGGCGTTTGTACACCGGTTTGGTGACCGAATGGCTAACGGGGCCGGCTCGAGGTATTAGCGGCGTTAAGCTGGTTGAAACTTTGGTGCAAGGGCAGGTGCAAGATTTTGCCGAGGAGTTTCAGGAGTTTGTGCTAGAGAGCGTCAGCTTTTTTGACACCGGTGGCAAGCAGCCCGAGCGATTTTACCATGCGTTTGTGCTAGGCATGCTGCAGCACCTGCGCGATCGCTATATCATCGAGTCGGAACAGATCAGCGGCCTAGGACGCTACGACCTAGCTTTAGAGCCCAAAGACAAAACACAACTTGGCTTTGTCTTTGAGTTTAAACGTGCGCTGCGAGCAGATAACTCCTTGCAGACCTCTGCCCAAAAGGCGCTGCAGCAGATTCAGCAGATGCATTACCACACCAACTTGTTCAAACGTGGTGTACAAAGGGTGATTGCTTTAGGCATGGGGTTTAGAGGCAAGCAGGTTGCTGTTGCCCACACCGAGCTGACGCAAACGTCTAGCACATAGAAAGTATTTTTTG
>JBCCEX010000193.1:0-1880 GCA_039030035.1 Myxococcota bacterium | reverse complement strand
GCCATCCATGGCCAGCAGCACCAACTGCCAAAACGCTTTACCAGTTCGGTGATCGACAATTTTCTTTTCAGCAGCAATAGGATCCAAAAATGGCCCTCGACTATTGGTAAAGTGCTTGTAAACATGGCTAGCCAACAAACGCCCCTGCAGTTTGGGCCGCTGCTGCCTAAGATTGTAGATAAACCGCTGCGCCCGCCGTGCCACAGCACCCCCCATGTGCGATTGCACCACCACATCGACCCGCAGCCTGTCGTCGGCCTGCTCATACGCATGCAGTGTCACAAAATTGGCCGCCTGACCCGTAGGCTGCAGCTGAAACACGCCACATAGATCCAAATTGCGCCTGAGGGTGCGTTGCAGCTGTTGCCACCACGCATAGGCAGCATCTTGCGATTTTAACTGCACCAGCCCTGCTGTATGCATGCTGAGGGCAATGGGATCAAACACAGCGTGGCTAATTTGCAAACGGGGTATCTGCTGTGGCTGCGTTTGGCTGCTGCTGGTATGTGCAGCCGTAGCAGTAGGCAGGTCAACAACCAATAGCACCAGCAGTGCTGCTGCTAACCCATATAGCAATTTGGCAATGTGTCTGTTATGCATTGTTACCAGCCATTATAACCCCTGTTTTGCATGCTGGCGCAATGCACCCTCTCTTTTTGTCGCGCTGCAAGCCGTAAAAACGCCACATATCCATACCAATAGGCAAACAAAGCAGCTACAACCGGAATAGCTACTATTACGCAGGTGATCATCAAAAGCGTTACAATGCGATAACGGTGGTTGTAGGAGTTGTAAATCT
Organism: Myxococcota bacterium; assembly: GCA_039030035.1. GTDB lineage: Bacteria > Myxococcota > UBA727 > UBA727 > JABDBI01 > JBCCEX01. The sequence goes on along the minus strand of JBCCEX010000193.1, from coordinate 1,081 downwards.
GCACACATATCAGCGTCATCAAAGCTGTTAGCAGCCATACTCGGGTTAGATCTTCACCGTTGTGTAGTGCTGTAGAAACAGCGAATCTACACAAATGCTAATCATGCCGTAGTGCAGCATGAGCAAAAAACCAAATGCAACCAAGGCTATCTGTTGATAGCGGTGTGAACTATAATTGTTGTGCTGCACGAATTTACTTTTTGTTTGAGTATAGCATCAATGGTGTGTGGCAATCTATTGAGGAGATGCAGTTTAGGTTTGAATTGAAGCTTAAGCTAGGCAACCCTGCCCTCAAACATCAGCTGGCTGAAGATTCTTATCATGCAATATGGATTTTATTATTAGTATGTAATATTACAATTTGTAAAATGTTATAAAGTATATAAAAAATTTTCGACCAGCGACCTGCGGCCGCTGACCGAAAATGCAATGCACAGAAACTGACTATGTCTTAATCGATAATACCACCTTGTTCTTTAATAAACTGGCTTTGATCTTTTCTTAAGCCTTCTACATGACCAAAGTTGGCACCATTCAGTATCACTACAGGATAACTTGATGCTACCCATCGCACACGAACTTTGACATCTACTTTTATCTCCAACTCAAACAACCATACGGTTTTGTCAGAACTTGCCGACGCGAGGGTCTTGCCATCGGGGCTGTACGCGACGCTGAGGACAGAATCTGTATGCCCTTCGAGTGTGCGCAGCAGCTGGCCGTCCTGGGTCCCCCACAGCTTGACGGTTTTGTCCAAACTTGCCGACGCGAGGGTGTTGCGATCGGGGCTGTACGCGACGCTGTACACCCAACAAGAATGCCCTTCGAGTGTGCGTAGCAGCTTGCCGTCCTGGGTACCCCACAGCTTAACGGTGTTGTCGGAACTTGCCGACGCGAGGGTTTTGCCATCGGGGCTGTACGCGACGCTGTTTATTCCACGGATATGCCCTTGGAGCGTGCGCAGCAGCCTGCCGTCCTGGGTACCCCACAGCTTGACGGTGTTGTCCCAACTTGCCTCTTCCAACTCCCATACTCCCTGCAGCGGCGTGCCGTGGCCTGATCAGTCGGCAACGGTCGCTAT
>JBCCEX010000192.1:0-1893 GCA_039030035.1 Myxococcota bacterium | reverse complement strand
CAATACCAGGCCGTTTTTCGGCTGGGTCTACCGGAATTAATAGCACATCGGGCCGACCACAGCCGCTTTGGCGATTGCTTCGAAATCGGTACTCATAGGCCACATGGGCCAGCATGCCTAGCATGAGCATATGGTAAGCCCACTCGGGTTGCGATAACAACGATTCCTCTCGCGCATGTTGCTGCTGCGTGTCAGCAGAAGCGACATCAAAATAGCTGACTGTGGCTCGCACAAACACAGCCAACCGTTCGGCAAAGGCGGCGGCATCGGCCCGCAGCAGAGCTTGCACCAGCCTGCTGGAGCTGTTGTTGGGTACCCTGTTTAACCAGCCGTATACCAGCCGCTGAAAAGCGATGCGTACCTCATGATTAGGAATTCGTAACATCGCTTTGCGCCCAACAACACCCTGGCGCGTTTGCACAACGGTGAGGTAACCCGAAGTGAGCGCAACACTCCACAGCGCCTCTCCCAAGCTCTCTAGCTCGCGCAACGCCAAGTTGTCGGCTACATCACGCTCAATGCTGTGGCCCAGCAGCAAACTCTCTATGGCATCGATATCGGCTTGGTTTTTACTGTTCAAAAAGTGCTGAATCAGAGCGGTGCTGCCGGTGTTGACCCAGTAATCCTTGGGGCGCTGCGTGGGGTTGGCCACATAGCTTACCACTGACCAGGGATTGTAAAGGGTCACAGGTCGATCTTCGCCAAAGCGATAACCATCGTACCACTGTGATACCACTGTAAATGTATGCTGCAGCTGGCGTTGTTGCAATAGCTGCTTTACCTCAATGGTAGTAAAACCAAAAAACTGTGTAAATGGGTCGTCCATTACACCATACACCCCCAGATTGTTGAGATCAGAAAAGATATCCTCTTTGGCCACACGCAAAATACCGGTGATCACCGCCTTGTCTAAAAAGGTGTCGTTGCCCTTGAGGGCGGCGCCTAGCAAACTGCGCACAAAGGTAATCATCTGATCGTAGTATGAATCTTTGTTGTGAATATTCTGCTTGTCCTGCCGCGACTGCATATAGGCTTTGTGAATGGGCGTGTCGTACTCATCCAACAGCAGCAGCGGTGCCTGTTTGTAATGCAATGTCAACAGCTTACATAGCAATTTGAGCGCCCCTTCCCACTCATTTTGAGTCGCATCACCCTGTAGCATGTGCTGCAGCGCCTGCTGTTGGCTGGGCACTAAACAGCTTAAATCGAAATTTTCTGTCACCACATGGCGCTCTAACTCTTGGCGTAAGATGCTGCAAAATTGGTTGTAGGCATCCTGCCAAGTCGCCTTTTTGATATCTTTAAATGTCAAAGAGATCACCGGATATTGCCCTTGCTGCTGCATTGCCTGCTTATCTTGTGCAATCAGCAGACCGTCAAACAGATTGCCAGCAGTTGTAGAAGCTGCAGCTGCCTCATGCTGCGGCAGCGGCTTTTCAAAAAACCGCTGCAGCATGCTTAAGTTCATGCTCTTACCAAATCGCCGCGGTCGTACAATGAGCGCCACTTTATCATCGCAATCGAGTATCTCGCGAATCAGCAAGCTTTTGTCAATAAAACAGCGCTGCTGCCGCACCATTTCGCCAAAATCCGACATCCCTCGTGGCAGCAGACCCTGCGAATTGACAATGTATGATGCCGACATGGTTGTTATTATTTCACATAAACCCCTAGAGCGCTAGAACGATTGGCGACAGCACCAAAACCAAATCGACGCACATAAAATGCTCGCTGTTAGATAGAAAGCAAAGCAAAAATTCATCTGGTTTTCGACTAGGTTGATTGTATTGTTGGGTGCGGCTGCAGCACATGCTGCACAGCTGTCTGTTTTTTGTAAAAAGCGATACCCAAAGCCAACACCGCCGCAGGCGGGTGGTCGGCAAACTCAGCCAT
>JBCCEX010000191.1:0-1899 GCA_039030035.1 Myxococcota bacterium | reverse complement strand
GTCCAGCGCCCTTTGTGGCGAAAAAGCGCCTTGGGTTTGCTGCTCGATACACACAAGACAGGTGGCTTTGCGATGTGTAAAGGGTACAGCTACAGCAATATCCGCAATTCGTTCGCGCAGATAGCCATCTACCGTACTGGTATTCATAAGATAAGCCTTGGTGCAATCTAGCTTGCTGATCAACTGGTTGGGCATATATTTTTTGATAATTTGGCGGTAGACCTCTGGCTGTGAAGCCACCGCCTTAAAAAGTGCGTCCCTACGATAAATAACGCGGGACGATTTGCTGCTGGCTTTGCTACAGCGACGCGGTGCTTTTGAGGTGTGTTGCTGCATGCTGTTTTAATTATACTGCTGCCGGTATGAACAGCAACTTTTCCTGACTTCAACACTTTCTCCAAGACCACCTTGATTTGACCCCCATAAAATCTACATATCAATTTTCCTTCCAAATGTAGTGCCCCGCGTTTTTCGGAAAACCAGGAAATAGCGGAGTATGCTTGCGCGAAACGTCAAAGTCAGGAGGTTGATTGTATTGTTGGGTGCGGCTGCAGCACATGCTGCACAGCTGTCTGTTTTTTGTAAAAAGCGATACCCAAAGCCAACACCGCCGCAGGCGGGTGGTCGGCAAACTCAGCCATATAGTCTTTGGCTTGAATCTGCTGCAGCGCCTCTTGAGCAGCTTGATCAAGCGCCTGCGCCGAGGCGGCTGTTTTAAATTCCATTACAATACCAGGCCGTTTTTCGGCTGGGTCTACCGGAATTAATAGCACATCGGGCCGACCACAGCCGCTTTGGCGATTGCTGCGAATGCGGTACTCATCGGCCACATGGGCCAGCATGCCTAGCATGAGCATATGGTAAGCCCACTCGGGTTGCGATAACAACGATTCCTCTCGCGCATGTTGCTGCTGCGTGCCAGCAGAAGCGACATCAAAATAGCTGACTGTGGCTCGCACAAACACAGCCAACCGTTCGGCAAAGGCGGCGGCATCGGCCCGCAGCAGAGCTTGCACCAGCCTGCTGGAGCTGTTGTTGGGCACCTTGTTTAACCAACCATACACCAGCCGCTGAAAAGCGATGCGCACCTCATAATTGGGAATTCGTAACATCGCTTTGCGCCCAACAACACCCTGGCGCGTTCGCACAACGGTGAGGTAACCCGAAGTGAGTGCAACACTCCACAGCGCCTCACCCAAGCTCTCTAGCTCACGCAACGCCAAGTTGTCGGCTACATCGCGCTCAATGCTGTGGCCCAGCAGTAAACTCTCTATGGCATCGATATCGGCCTGGTTTCTACTGTTCAAAAAGTTTTGAATCAGAGCAGTGCTGCCGGTGTTGACCCAGTAATCTTTGGGCAGTTGCATTGCGTTGGCCACATAGCTTACCACCGACCAGGGATTGTAAAGGGTCACAGGTCGATCTTCGCCAAAGCGATAACCATCGTACCACTGTGATACCACTGTAAATGTATGCTGCAGCTGGCGTTGTTGCAATAGCTGCTTCACCTCGGTGGTGGTGAAGCCAAAAAACTGTGTAAATGGATCGTCGAGTACACCATACACCCCCAAATTATTGAGGTCAGAAAAGATATCCTCTTTGGCCACACGCAAAATACCGGTGATCACCGCCTTGTTTAAAAAGGTGTCGTTACCCTTGAGGGCGGCGCCTAGCAAGCTGCGCACAAAGGTAATCATCTGATCGTAATATGAATCTTTGCTGTGAATATCCTCCTTGTCTTGCCGCGACTGCATATAGGCTTTGTGAATGGGCGTGTCGTACTCATCCAACAGCAGCAGCGGTGCCTGCTTGTGATGCAGCGTCAACAGCTTACACAGCAGTTTGAGCGCCCCCTCCCACTCATTTTGAGTCGCATCACCCTGCAGCATGTGCTGCAGC
>JBCCEX010000190.1:0-1934 GCA_039030035.1 Myxococcota bacterium | reverse complement strand
CTTTTGAGCATTTTGTAACATGTTGGCTAGCTTTTCATAACCGTTTTCAGCGGCCAGCTGCATAGGGGTTTTTTGGTCGTTGTTTTGTAGGTAGGCGAGTGCGTTGTGTTGCAGTAAAATTTGAGGGGTGGCGCTGTCTGCGTGGAAGCTTGAGACAACCAGAAATGGGAGGAACCCATTTTTGTTAAAAAAACTTAAATATATATGGTTTTTAATGTTATAATTAAAAGTGTGAGAGAAAAATTAGGCTTTGAGTCCCCGCACAAGATCATGACGTTGAGGCACGAAAGAGCATAATTTGCCCGCAGCAGGCAGGAGATGAGATGGTTGAAGAGCACGGCAGCGAGGGGGAAATTTCATCGCTTTACAATGCATTGAAGCAGCAGAAAAACGAGGCAAAGCATGACGATAGCGCTACACGTCAGCACGATAAATTTGTGCGTTATGCTTTGGAGCACCGCGAGGTTTTTATGCCTTTCTTAGTAAAATATCTGCCGCACCATGTGCTTGAGCTGGTAGATCTGCAACATGCGCAGGTGTGCAAGCCCAGTAGTATCGACCACTCCCTGCGGGAAAAAATAGCCGACATCGTCTACCTGATCCCCTTAAAAAGTGGCAATGGGCATGCACTCATTTGTGTGGAGCATCAGTCAACACCAAGAGTAGACATGCCTGTACGGCTGGGTGTGTATCTGTTGCGCTTGGCAGAAGCCTACCGTAAGAGCAACCGCGGCAAGAGGTCGCTGATGGTGTTTGGTCTGCTGTATTACAACGGTGCAAAGCCTTATAATCAGCCAGTCGATCTATTTGCTTCGCTCAGCACAAAGGAGCGCAGGGTGTCGCAACAAACACTGGGCTGTTTGCATTTGGTCGATACGCACACTCTGCTTGTCGACGACAACCCTGATCATCTCATGTTGCATGTGTTTGAGCTGGCGACAAAATATATTTTTGATCCTCATTGGGAATCGACATTGCAGAAGCTGTGGCCCTATCTGCAGCAACTAGAGGCTGCTGAATCAGATGGTGAAAAGTTTTCTCTTGCCGCCTGTCGTTATGTGCTATACATGGTTCAAGAAGAGGATTTTAGTGTTATAATTAAAAATGTGAGGGAGAGGTTAGGCCGTGAGGCTGCGGAGAGAATCATGACGTTAGGACAAAAACTAGAGTATAGGGGGCTAGAAAAGGGGCTGCAAGAAGGTTTACAGGAAGGTCTGCAGAAAGGCTTGCAAAAAGGTTTGCAGCAGGGGCGTGAAGAGGTTGCTCTAGGCATGCTCCAAGAGGGTATGGATTTAGGGGTGATCAGGAAGTTGACACATCTGCCGGCTGAGCGTGTTGCCGCGTTGCGAGCGAAGCTCGGGTATAATAAGGGGGGTTAGGCCACCCTTGAGTGCTTTACCAGCTGTTTGGTTTTGTTTCAAACAATATGCAAAGCGTGTTGCAACTTGTAGATCAGCTTAACCGACCCGTTTGGGATAGAGTGGTTAGCGAGCAGTTCGTTTGCAGTACCAATGACACCACGAATTTGTACAAGTATCCTCTTTGCTTTGTGCTGCAATATCCCATTGATGGCCAGCAAATTCAGAGATTGTTTTTGCAAGGGCAGGAAGATAAGAGTGCATCGACTGTTGTAGACTGCTGATTTGCCTCTTTTGAGCATTTTGTAACATGTTGGCTAGCTTTTCATGACCATTTTCAGCGGCCAGCTGCATAGGGGTTTTTTGGTCGTTGTTTTGTAGGTAGGCGAGTGCGTTGTGTTGCAGTAAAATTTGACTAGACCATATCATTCCACTTGCAGCGGCATCATGCAGTGGCGTATTGCCATTGTTGTCTTGTGCGTTGACATTCGCGTTTCCTTGCTCAATTAAAAGCGGGGGAATTTCTTCGGCGCAGGAGCCTGTTAAGAAGATTTCGAGAACAATAGTGTGATTTTG
>JBCCEX010000189.1:0-1993 GCA_039030035.1 Myxococcota bacterium | reverse complement strand
GCCACTACCTCAGTCATAACGGCCACAAGCAGATAAAAAGAGGCTGCTGAATACATCAAAAAGACTGAATTAAAAAATTCCCTCCATTTTTACAATAATGAATTTGCAAACAAAAAGCAACTATGTGAGTCAGCTCTTTTTGAAAGTCCCACAGCTGATTCCACGCAGCAGGCATTTTATTTGCCCCAATGCATTTTTAGTGCCCCAGCCAACGGGTGCATAAATTCTGATTCTCAACCTTGCAAGAAGCTGTTTATTATGATCTCGTTAAAATAGAGGGGAATAAAACACCAAAACAGGTTCTTCATGAAAAATGAAAGAACTGCATAATCACACGCGAAAGCAGGCTTGCATGCATGTGTGTTCATGGAGTCAATGGGGACATTTCTAATGAACGTTGACATACCATGAAACTTGACTATGCGGCCATGTCATGTCAAATTGAAAGTGTTAGTTTCAATCTGTCAGGTTTGCGATGTATGACAATGTATGATCGCGAAATGACCGCTGTTGTCCAACGACTAGCCACACTGTATCCTGTTGTTGGCATTACGGGTCCACGCCAGTCGGGAAAAACCACACTGGTTAAACTGCTATTTCCCAAACTGCCATATGTCTCTTTAGAAAACCTAGACGCCAGGCTGCAAGCGCAGCAAGACCCGCGAACGCTGCTAGAGACCTACCCAGAAGGTGCTATTTTTGATGAGGTGCAACATGTGCCTTCGCTGCTATCTTATCTGCAGCAGATCGTTGACGACAACCCACAAGTGGGTCGTTATGTTGTAACTGGATCGCAACATTTTGGGTTCCATTCGAAAATTTCCCAATCTCTGTCGGGGCGTATTGGTATGGTAACGCTGTTGCCCCTTAGTCTGTTTGAGACACAGCACAGCATGCAAGCTGCTGCAGCCATTTTTCAGGGAGGTTATCCTAGGCTGTATCAACAGCAAATGCACCCATTAGATTTCTATCCTAGCTACACGCAAACCTACATTGAGCGCGATGTCAGACAACTCAAAAACATTAAAAACCTGGGCCGTTTTCAAACCTTTTTAAAATTGTGCGCAGCACGCATCGGCCAACTTGTTAACTTCTCATCTCTTGCTCAAGATGCTGGAATTTCTCATACAACAGCAAGGCAGTGGCTCACCATTCTTGAAGCCAGATACATTCTTTTTACTGTGTACCCGTATAACTTCAGTATTAATAAACGGCTCATAAAAATGCCCAAGCTCTACTTCTATGATACTGGCCTAGCCTGCACACTGTTGGGTTTAGAAAAAGAGGAGCAGGTGAAAACCCACTACTTAAAAGGAGCCCTGTTTGAAAACTTGATGGTCTTGGAGGTGCTCAAAGGACGTATGAACCGAGGGTTGCCCCCCAACCTCTTTTTTTGGCGTGATCAGCCGGGCCATGAAGTTGACTTGATCGGTGACTGGGGTGGCCGCATACATGCCATCGAAATCAAATGGGGAGCGACGTTTCAAGAATCCTACATCAAAAATTTGCAATATTTCATGCAGCTGTGCCAGCAAACAGACCAGGCTCTATCTTGCTATCTCATTTACACGGGATCACAACAAGGCGGTTATCTGGATGTTTCTCTTGTGCCTATGCACACTGTGCACGATCAGATACCTAAATAGGAATATAAATCCAGCTACGGGGTTTCTGGCATACATCGAATTACTTTTTTTCTGCTTTTCTGCAGTCGTAAAAAGAATGACACAGGGGGGTTTTTTCTGGGGAATTGGTGTAATCCCTTAGACACTGTGCTGCTTTTGTCAAGAACGGGCACAGGAGTCGGAGGAATTGCACGGCTACGGCTGTGAGGCAGCCGGTTCGGTGAGGGTTTTGTAGACGATGGCTACCTGTTTGCCCGCAAAAGCCAGCCCCAAAGCGATAATCTGCTCGACGCCGCGTTTGGCCAGCTCGACATGATATTGCCTGTCTTGAATCTGCTGCAGCGCTTTTTGTGCGGTGCCATTGAGCG
>JBCCEX010000188.1:0-2095 GCA_039030035.1 Myxococcota bacterium | reverse complement strand
GTTGCTCCCTTCCGGGCCTGGCGGGGTTAGGGCGACATCAGTCACACGACGGCATGGCGGAAAGGAAGGGATTCGAACCCTCGATAGCACATAAGCACCATACACGATTTCCAGTCGTGCGCCTTCAACCACTCGGCCACCTTTCCTAAATTTCCTCTACTATACCACTTTTTCGCAACGGGCAGCGAGGGATTCGAACCCCCGGGACCCCAACAGAGGCCCACTTGATTTCGAGTCAAGCGCCTTCGACCACTCGGCCAGCTACCCTTTTGTGCCTATGCTATCTGGTCTTAAAAGGTTGGTAAAGAGCAATTCACTTAGACGGCACTGCCAGTGATTGCATGCAATGTTTATACCGACGCCGACTTGTGCTTGCCTTTGTCGGGCAGCAGCGCTTGTAGCCGCGAGAGCACCGAACGCAAACTCACATCGCAGCTGCGTCGCTGCTCAATGCGGCGCACCGATGCCAACGCGGTGGTGTGGTTGCGCTTGCCAAAAAAGGTACCAATTTGCACCAGCGTGGCCTGCATATGGTTGCTGCACAGCCACATAGCCACCTGACGAGCGCTGCACACATGCTTGCGGCGAGAGTTGCCCTGCAAATCTTGTGGACTCAAGCCATAGTAGGTTGCCACACAGCTGCAGATCTCCTCCATGGTGAGAGGCGCACAGCTGCTGCGCACAAACGGCTCTAAGCACTGTTTGGCGTTTTCTAGCGTTAGCGCCACATTGGCCATGCGCGAAAAGGCCATGACACGGTTGAGCGACCCCAGCAGCTCACGCACCGATTCGTACGATTGGCTAGCAATATGTTGCGCCACTGTTGCCGGCAATTTAGCATTCTGCAGCGTTGCGTGGTTGCGCACAATCTCTATGCGCGTTTGCAGCGTTGGCTCGCGCAAATCGCTCACCAGTCCACTGGCCAAGCGTGTTTGCAACGGCCGCTGCATGTTGTCGATTTCGTGCGGATAGCGATGCGAAGTGACCACAATTTGTTTGCGCAGCTCCTGCAGCCGATCAAACGTGTGAAAAAACTCCTCCTGCGACGCTGTTTTGCCCGATAAAAACTCAATATCGTCAATGAGCAGCACATCACACCGCCGCCGAAAAAAGTCACGAAACTCATCAAACCGCTGCTGCCGTACCGCCGCAATGTAGTGGTTTACCCACTGCTCAGCCCGCATATACACCACCTGCAGCCGCGGATGCTTTTGCGATATGCCCCACCCAATTGCCTGCAGCAAATGTGTTTTGCCCAGCCCCGATGTACCCACCAAACACAGCGGGCTATAACGCGTGCCAGGCGCTGTACACACCTCTTGAGCAGCAGCAAAACTCACCCGATTGCACGAACCGGCCACAAAAGCGTCGAGCGTATAGGCGCTGTTCAACACACCACACTCCCACGGTTTTTGCGCCGGTGTTGGCGCCGCAGCAGGCAGCGGCAATACATCTATCTGCGACGCGCCATGCTGCGCCGATGCATCAGCTTGCTGCTCATCAACCGCTTCGTTGACATCGCTGTGATCGGCACAAACACGAAAGGTCACCTGCACCTGCTGCCCATACTGCTGGCTCAAAGCACGCGTTAACTCCCCCAAATAGTGATCGCGCACCCAGCTGCAATGAAAATCAGACGGCGCCGCCAACGTGCACTGCTCACCAGCAGCAGCAAGCAGCGACAGCGGCTTCATAAACCCCTCCCACGCAAAAAAGCTCATGCGGTTTTTCAGCGCCTTCATTGCCCGATCATAGGCATCATGCCACTGCTGTGAAACCTTGGGCTCTATCAAGCCCTGCTCACTGTGATCACCCACCCGACTCACATCTGCTTGTTGCACAGCATCCACCGTCTCAACCTCCGATTTTTTGCCCCGATCAGCATAGCCGCTTGATCGATCACCCTGTTGGCGATCGCTTTGGCTTTTGCCACCAGACTCTAAGTGATCTAGCCAATGAATGTTGTCGATGCAAGTGCCAATTTCTCTCATCCACTATTCAAGCGCGGCAACGGGCACTTCAGATTGCCACAGCAGCAAAACACAAAATAACAAACAACAAAAAACCTTCTAAATCGCCGCCAAAAAATATCCAC
>JBCCEX010000187.1:0-2118 GCA_039030035.1 Myxococcota bacterium | reverse complement strand
CTAGGCGTGTAAGCTTGGCGTCGAGGTCGCCGGCTTGCTGGGCTGCTGCGGCATTGCCTTGAGCAGCTTGTTGTTGTAGCTCATCTAAGCGTTGTACTAAATTTAACAAGAGCTCATCTTTGTGTGATTGCAACATTTTTGCCATGGTGTCTTTACTTTGGGACTGTAGCGCTAAATGCACGGTCTCAAGCAACATCTGCTGCTGCTGCATACCTGTTTGCAGGGTTTGCAGGTCTTGTTCGTAACCTTTGGAGTCTTGAACATGCATGTTTTGTAGCTGTTGTTGAATGGCTTGCAGCATGTCATCTTTGTGTTGTTGCAGTATCTCTTGGTACCGGGAGCTTTGCTCGGTCTGTGCCGCTGCCACGGCTTTTTCTAGCGCAGTGACATAGTGGGGTTGCATAAGCAGCAGCAGCACGCGCGGGTTCCTCTCTTTGCGCCGGCGTTCTGCCAAGACCTGGCTTGCCTGTGTGGCAATATCTTTATCGGTGTGTTGCGTGAGCAAAATGAGACCTTGTGCGGCCTTTTCGCGAACGCGCCAGTTGTTTTGCCACTTAAATTTTTTGAAGCTTGCGTACTGCTTGAGTATGTCAAACGCCTTTTGTTGTTGTTCCTCATTCGAACTCATGAGGGCCACGCGAGCGTAGGCTTCTAAAGCCGCATATAGCACTTGCCACTTGTAGCGACTTTTCAACACTTTTTGTTTAATTTTTTTGGTCGAGTTTTTGGCCGACGTTTTCAGCTGTTTGGCTTGCTGTTTTGTTTTGGTGCGCAGTTCTTTAAAGCGATGCTTCGAATTGGCTGCCTTGGAGCTTTTTGCGGTGCTGTTTTGTTGGTTGGCAGTGGGTGTATGATGTTCGAGAGTTTTCTTGAGCTCCGCGGCACAGAAAAGTGCTTGTTCGGGGTCACCTAGTACGCATTGGCCTAGATAATCGACCAGCAGCACCTGTGTATACCAGTTGCTGCGAAACTTTGCTGTGGCCCATGTACAGGCTTTTTTGACTCTTTCAAAGATCAACTCGTTTAATAAATCTTTACCGGCATCGAAAACTCCGCGACCGTCTTCCATCAGAACCGAAACGCTTCCTTCTGCCAAAATCTTCATCACATTGACCAACACCTCTAATCCCTCGTCTTTGGCATCGTCCCACAAGCTGTTGCCGTCAGACAGCGCGCCAATGCCCGCTCGAGCACACTCCAGCTCATAGCGTAGACCGGCCGAAGGTCGGGCCTCTTCGTCGACAGGGCTAATGGCGGGCTTCATCAGTTCCAACAGCGTCTCTTTAAGCTCTTTGTCGTACACAATTGGGTTGTCGGTGCGGTTGTTGAGAGCAAACATAGCGCGGGTAAAGCGCTTGGCCTGCCTGGCAATTTGGTATTTGTAGCCGACGTGCAGCGTGTCCATGTTTTCTTGGCCGTATACTTTAAGCAAGCGGCGCAATACCACATCGGGCTGCGGTATTTTCATGAGATCGATCAGCCGCAGGCCGTTCACGCCGGCTAAAATCTCTGTGTAGTTGGTGTCTGTAACACCCCCTTCGATGCGTTTGACGTAGTCAATGGCCCTTTTCTGTTCGGGGGCGACGAAGCCAGTTTTGTCGACATCTTGCGCTGCCTGCCGCTGCATGTTGGCGCGGTGATCGATGGTGGGCTTGCTGGTTTGGTTGTTAGACGATGGCTGCGGCTGCATGCCGTAGGAGTGCAGGCAGCATAGCTGCGTCAGCAATACGATTCGAGCTAGGGTGCGGGGCCTTTGTAAAAACATCATCATCTCCTGTTTTGCCTTGGTTCATAGGTTGAAAACCAAGTTTGTTAACCATGATTTTGTTTAACATATGCTTTGGTGATGTCAAGATTGTTGCGCTAAAAAATAGGGCCCATCCCTCACCGCTTTTTTGCCAGCACCGCAACGAATTGCGGTACTTCAACAAGGGGGGGGGGCTTTTTTATCCTCAATTAAGGTCACCGTCTATTTTCTGGGCAGCAGCAATCAAGCCATCTACCGCTACCTATCGCTGTAAATAGTTACCACGAAATGTGTTGCGGTGGCGGCGCTCTAGCAGGCTGATCTCTTGCGGTATCTGTTTGCCTAGAGGCCACAAAAAGGAGCCTCGGGGG
>JBCCEX010000186.1:0-2139 GCA_039030035.1 Myxococcota bacterium | reverse complement strand
CAACAAAACACCTTCATTGGGTAATCCAGGCCAACCGCTAGACATGCACGAACTGCTGTCGGCCTTCCAGCGCTTTTTTCGCGAACACTCCGAAAGCTGGTTCGATCAATTCCAATACAAAGAGGCCGGCCCGCAACTGCTGCTGCAGGCCTTTTTGCAACGTACAGTCATACCACCGGCCCAATGCGAATAGGTCCAGCTGGCCATGTTTGTGGCGTTACAGGGTAGCGCGGAAAGCAGGCATCTGGTGCAATAGCAGCCTCGCAGAGGTTGTCGGGATAGTAAACTTGCTGCAGTGTTAGGCCGCAAGCGGGCGCTGTGGGGCCTGCGCTTTGCCGACAGCGTGCTTGCATAATGGTGCGCATCTGCTGTGCAGCGAGCTTGCCGGCGCCCACCTGCAGCAGTGTGCCCACAACAATGCGCACCATGTTGTGGCAAAATGCGTTGCCGCGCACATCAATAGCAATGCCGTTTTGTTGACACTGCAGCGCCACCTGCCACAAATAGCGACGAGCATGCGAGGCGGTGCAGTGCGCCGAACGAAAGCTCGAAAAGTCGTGATCCCCCACCAGCTGCTGTGCTGCTTGCTGCATGGGGGCTATATCGAGCGGCCGCAGCAGGCGCAGTGCTGGCCATGCATCAAACAGGCAGGGGGCGAGTGTCTGCTCAATGCGATAGACATACTGCTTGCCAATACTGTGCTTGCGTGCATGAAAAGCATCGGGCATCTCATCGGCGCGCCACACCGTCACATCATGCGGCAACAGATGCGACAGCGCCAACACCAATCTACGCGCTGTTAGCCGCGTACGCATGCGACACGACACCGCCTGTGCCCACGCATGCACCCCCGCATCGGTGCGACCGGCTGCCTCCACGGTGACTGCTTCATGCGCCAGGCGTGCAAGCGCCTCTTGCAACACCCCTTGCACCGTGCGCTTGCTACGTTGTTGCTGAAAACCACAAAAGTGCTCGCCCCGGTAGGCCACCCACAATCGCCATGTCATTGTTCGCATGCGAGTGGATGTCTTCATATGACATGCTACACAGCCTGCCGCAAACAGCTTAACTTGCTTGTGGCGGTTTAGCTGCACCTGGTGCCGGCTGTGCCCCAGGTGGTTTTCCGCCCTGCTGCACAATCTGCACAAAGGTTACACGCAGCTGATACACCAGTGTTTCGCACAGCTTTTGCTCATTGGCCGTCAAGTTGCCCTTGGTTTTGTCATGCAGCAGCCCAATCACATCAATCATCTCACGCGCCCGCTGCAGATCCACCTTAACCAACCCCGACTCGGGCCACGGCAGCAACCCCATCGCCATCATCGCCTGCTGCCCCAACGACTGCATAAACAGCTCAAATGTAATCGGCGGTCGCTCGCCATTGCGAGCATCAGGCTGCTGCTGGTTGCCAGACGACGCAGCATCACCCGACGCCTCACCAGCCGCTGCCGCCTTATTATCCTCTGCCGCAGCAGCAGCTTGCGACGCCCCGGCCGCTGCAGCACTGCTTGTACTATTTTTATCTTTCGCCGCAGCAGCTACATCGGCACTGTGTTGCTCACCCGCCTCTTGACGACTCTCCCCCTCTTGCGTAAACCGACGCCGATCAACCACACGAAAGGAGCCACCCGCCTCCTCCTCTTCACAAACCTCTTTTTTTGCCATACAACCACTACCTCCTAAACAGTTTTCAACAACCAGTGGACTTTTATCAGAGCCATTTTACACCCCTTTGGCCGCAAATCATAGCACAAGGTCACACACACGCTGTCACAAAACAAAAAAACCCAGAAAGTTGTCAAAAAGCTCTCCAGGAGATTTGGCTGTGACAAAATCTCTCATTAAATTATATATAATACATGACAGAAAAAAAGCAAGTTAAGCGAGTAGCCCGGTTCTGAGAGGGCCTGGGGGGAAGTTCCCCTGGGCTACTCGCTTAAAAAACGATGCAAAACAAAATGCATCGAAGTTTTGCCGACGATAACAGAGATGTGCGATAATGACAAGATGCAGCCATCAAGCAACCAGCAAGCGCGTATCATCAACCCAACGGGGCCGCTGCCTGGTGGAATCGACAGCTTTGAACGGGTTATGCAAGAGGGCTGCTGCTGGGTCGACAAAAGTTTGTTGATTGAAGAT
>JBCCEX010000185.1:0-2217 GCA_039030035.1 Myxococcota bacterium | reverse complement strand
GTGGCCGCGTAATAAGTGTCACCTTACCAGCAACATCAATAAATTCCTTGATAAAAAGCGTTTTATCAACAAAGCAATAATCCTCCCGCACCAGCTCAGCAAAGTCGGATATTCCCACCGGCGCTTTACCTGTTGGATTAATAATGGGGTTATTTTGCACAATATCACTCATCATCACCATGTTACACCATGACAATGCCATCGAGGTACAACGTTGGCGAGATGTGTGTCGTCCCCAACGTCTGCTGGCTCAGCACTGTAGGATGTTGTTCATATGGCTTACTGCTTGGCACGCCTCCCGGCTAGTCCTGTACGGTGGAACAGCAGCTAACTGCTGTGCGAGAAGGGGAATAAACCCATTGCAGTCGTCTGTTTTTGTTGTGGAGGCGTTTATGTCCGAATCTCTACCCAAGAAGCTGCCTAAATCCCAAGCCCTCTTGCAACGGCTGTACCAAGACGATTTAATCCCCGCCGACAAAAAACCGATTGTGATAGACCCGGCACGCTGCTGCGGCCCCTACCTTGTTTCGGTAGATGAGCCTCCTTTTGCACTGCTGGATGCTGCGAGTCAAATTGCTTCGGCAGGGCTGGGATTTTCTCCAACTGTATTGCAACAAGCTCTCAAACAGGGAGAAATGACCGAGCTTTTAGCAGCAAATCCCAATCTCTGCTACATGCAAGACTCTGCGCACAATCAAGCCATGGCTCATCTACCTGCCATAGCGCGTGCAAAAAAGATCTTGCAATCCTACGGTCAGCTGCTGCTGCAGCAAGCTTGGAACGGCTTGGAGCATGTGAGTTTTACGGCAAGCGGTGCCGAAGCCAACGAAAAGGCCTTTGACCTATGCCGCCAGCACGGCCCTGGCGGTAAACGCATCATCGCCTTTGAAGGAGCTTTTCATGGCCGCACCTGGATGGCTCTGCAAGCGACGCACAATCCGCACAAACGAGGCCCTTTTGTGCTGCAAGATGACCAGGCCCGTTTTATGCCTTGGCCACGCTGGACAACGCCCGGCAGACAACCCCCCATTCCCACAAACTGGATCAAACAGTGGCACAGGGCACACGTGCCCTCCCCCACAAACAACGATCCCCTGCTGCAGGCAGAAATTGATGTGCTCACACAGCTGAAGCGGGCTATTGAGCAAGAAGAGATTTGTGCTGTCATCGTCGAACCGATGCAGGGCGAAGGGGGCGACAACTACGCTACAGCACGTTTCTTCAATGGGCTACGTGCCCTCACGCGGGGGGCGGGTGTCCCTTTGATTTTTGATGAGGTGCAGACAGGGTTGGGTTTAGGAGGAGCTTGCTACTGGCATACCCAATTTAATCTACGCGATGCAGACGGCAACCCCGACGGGCCCGATTGCGTCACGCTAGCTAAGCGAGCGCAGCTGGGGGTGTGCTTGTCTGCTTGGCCCGACTCTCGGCCATCGAACCCTCACATGTTACAAGCTCTGCGTGGATTTTTGATGGCACAACAGCTGCTGCAGCACGATGCAACACCTCTGGCACAAGAGGCATGCAAACAGCTGCTGCAATTAGCAAAACAATTTCCCAAACTGGTGCAACGCCCTCGGGGGCAAGGGCATGCGTGGGCCTTCGACCTGCCCAACAGTCAATTGACACAGGCAGTGATCGATCGACGATTCGCCCGGGGATTTATGACCTACAAAGCGGGTGAACACACAGTGCGCTTTCGGCTTAACGCAGGCATGACAACTCAGCATGTGCAACAGCTGTTTGAGTGTGTAGGTAATGCGTTACACGACGTAGCAGCAAACACACAAAGCAGCCATGCACACTCCTTTGTGCAGGCACCCACTCCAACAGTACCCATGACATTTTCAAACACAAACAGTGGTGGGCAACAAGATTCCAAAATTCTATTGGACGCCAGCCAAGGTGTTCAAGCTCCTTGCGGTTTGCAACCACTCGATATCTTGCACGCTGTGCAAGCAGGGTCCTTCACAGGCCCAGCTCTCAATAAACTGACCCTATCGAGTTGGGCCACACCCACTGTGGTGCGCTATACAGATCTCCTTCGGCGCGTCATGCCCAAGGCTTGTAAACACCTGTATGTCACATCTAGCCGCGATGAAACAGTTGACAAGGGGCTGCGCTGTTTGCGCTTGAAGCGACCACAAGCGCACATTGTCATTGGCTTTACCCACCAATATGTCGGGCACACCACAGCTGCTGCACGCAGTTTGAGCG
>JBCCEX010000184.1:0-2245 GCA_039030035.1 Myxococcota bacterium | reverse complement strand
GTTGCCTCTGTGACTACGCAAAAAAGTGAGCTCATTTACAAAACGGCCCTCGCTTATGTCGATGCGGTGTTGGCTGTTCGTGTTGCCCGGTTAACCAAACTGCAGCTGGCCTCGTTTCAAAAACAGCAGAGCTCTGTCAAACGGCGGCTGCAAGAGGGGCTGGCTCATCAAGCCGATTTGCAGCGGGCCCAGTTAGATACGTTGACGAGTCGCAGTAAGCTGCTGCGGGCACAAAACAAGCAGCAACAAAAGCTGCTGCAGTTGGCCGCTATCATGCAGTACAACAAGCCGTTTGCTGTTGCCCAACAGACGCAACTGCCTGCTTGGGAGTTTGCTAAACAGCCGCCGCAGCAGCTGGCGCAGCAGGCAATGGCGCAACGCGCAAAGGTGAAGGATCGCCAGCTGGCTATTGAGATGGCCAAGCGGGAACATGCTGCTGCTTGGTGGGATCTGTTTCCGTCGATGCAGGCAACGGCAGGTGTGTCGCACGCTGCGCCGTTGGCCGGTGGCGATCTGCAAGAGACGTTGACGTGGCGTGCCGGCGCTGCACTATTGTGGTCGCCTTACAAAGGTGGCACACGCTACGGCAACATGCGGCAAACGCGTTCACGCATTGGCCAGCAGCGCCTGCAGTTGCAAGCGCTTACCTGGGAGATCTGGCAACATACCCATCAACAGCACCATCGCCTTATTACACTGCAGCAGCGTGTGCATATGGCACAGCAGGCCTTTAGCACCAGCCAGCAGCTGCATCGCAGTACAGTGGATTTGTACAACAACGGCCAGGCAACCGTGCTGGAGCTGAGTGCAGCCGAGCGCGACCTGGCCAATGCCGAAATTGGGCTGGCGCAGGTTCGCTCAGATCTACAGCGCGCGCAGCTCGACTTGGCCTACACAGTTGGTCTACTGCAGCAGCTGACCATAGCTACAAAGTTGTTATGAGTGGTGTGAGGAAGGCAGATGAAACGACATAAAATCGGGTTGTGGTGGGGGTTGGCTGCTGCGGCGGTTGTGGCCATTGCTGCTGTCTCTATTTGGCGTCGATCTGCATCGCAGCCACAACAAGATGCCGCCAACATCAAAAAGCGGGTGGAGGTTGTGGCTGTTGCCAAGGGCACACTCGAAAAGCGAATTAGCCTGTTGGGCAAGCTGCATCCAGCCAAGTTTGCGCAGCTGCGCGCCAAAAAGGCCGATGTGGTGCAGCAGGTGCTGGTGCAGCCTGGGCAGCAGGTTAAGGCAAAAGCACTGTTGCTGCAGCTAGAGCAGCAACAAGAGCAGCAGGCGCTTGCCCTGGCGCAACAGCAGCTGCAGCTAGCGCAAACGCAGCTGCAACGGTCGCAGCGGCTTGCCGCGCAAAAATCGATTGCACAAGAGAAGCTGCAACAAGCGCAAGAGAAACAGGTAAACGCCCAAAAGCAGCTGCAAAAGGCGCAGACAGAGCTGGCGCAAACACGCATACAGGCCCCTTTTGCCGGTGTATGTGCCTCGGTGGCGGCAACGGTGGGTCAGACTGTGCAAAAAGATGATGTGCTGCTGACACTGCAAGACACCACCAGCGTTTATGTGCACATACCGGTGCCGGCACAGCTGCTTGCCAAAATCAACAGCCAGCAGCACATATGGGTCAACGGTCAGCAAGGCAGCATTGTGTCGGTGCCGCAGCGTGTCGATAGCAAAACCGCCACGGCCACAGTGAAAGCCCAACTGCCCAGCTGCCCTGATTGTGTTATGGGCAGCATGCAGCAGGTGCAGTGGGTGCTTGATAGCCGTAGCAATGTGTTACAACTGCCGCTGTCGACGCTGTTTATGAAAGAGGGTCAGCAATATGTGGTGCTGGTGCACAACAACAAAACCAAACAGCAGCAGGTCTCTTTGGGGCTACGCAACAGCACACATGTTGAGGTGCTTGCCGGACTGCAAAGCGGTGACATGGTGGTGCTGCATAACCCGCAACGGCTTAGTGACAATACCGAAGTAGAGGCGATTGTTGTCAAACAGCCACAACAGTAAATGCAGTGCAAAACATGAATAACGCACAACAACAACCAGATAACCACTGGGTCGCGTTTTTGCAGCGCCCCACCTTCTCGTTGGTGTTGAGCGCTGTGCTGTTGATTGCCGGATGGATTGCCTGGCAGCAGCTATCGGTGCGCCGCTACCCAATGATTGAGGTGCCGCGTATCAACATTGCTGTTTTCTACCCCAATGCCAGTGCGCAGCTGGTTGAACGAAAAATTACACTGCG
>JBCCEX010000183.1:0-2263 GCA_039030035.1 Myxococcota bacterium | reverse complement strand
TTTTTTGATAAAAAACATAACATTAACCCTTTTTATTATTTATATAAATAAAATATAAAAATACAAGTTTTTTAGTTAAAATTATTTTTTCCTCTAGAAAATTGGGGGATAATATCGATTTTTTAGAGAAAATTTTATTTCTCATTTTTTATATGTTCACAAAAAACGGACCTGTAGGGCAATGTGGTTTGTTCGAACTGATCTAGGGATGTATCGCTGAGCATTGAGATATTTTGACTGGTTTGATCTATTCAGGTGATAGGTGGTTCTGTTTTTGCGGTGTATGCTGATGAAAAAGGAGTTTTATCATGCAGCATTCTATGTCTCGTACAGAAAATTGTAACAAGGCGGTAGCCAATGGCGATGCGCTGTGTTGTGTTGATCCCGATATTGCTAAGTTGGTACGGCAGGAGTGGCAGCGGCAAAATTGTGAGATCAATCTGATTGCCAGCGAAAATGTGGCGCCGCTGGCGATTTTGCAAACGTTGGGTAGTGTGCTGGTGAACAAATATGCGGAAGGGTATCCGGCGCAGCGCTACTATGCTGGCTGTGAGTTGTACGATGACATGGAGCGGTTGGCGATTGAGCGGGCGCAACAGCTGTTTGCTGCGGCGCATGCCAATGTGCAGCCCCATTCGGGATCGAGTGCCAATTTGGCTGCCTACCTGGCGCTGTTGCAGCCATCGGACACGATTTTGGCGATGCGGCTTGATCATGGGGGGCATCTGACGCATGGTGCGAGGGTTAACTTTTCGGGGCGGCTGTTTAATGTGGTGCATTATGGTGTGTCGCGGCACAGTCAGCGGATTGATTATGATGAGGTGCTGCAGCTGGCGCAGCAGCATCGGCCCAAGCTGATTATTGCGGGGGCTTCGGCTTACCCGCGTCGGATCGATTTTGGTCGTTTTGCCGACATTGCTGCGCAGGTTGATGCCAAGCTGTTGGTTGATATGGCGCACATTGCCGGGCTGGTGGCAGCGGGCGTGCACCCTTCGCCGCTGCCGCATGCGCATGTGGTGACCAGCACCACGCACAAAACGCTGCGGGGGCCTCGCGGTGGGTTGATTTTGTGTCGGCAGGAGCTGGGCAAGGCGATAGACAAGCAGATTTTTCCCGGCTGTCAAGGTGGACCGCTCATGCAGGCGGTGGCGGCGAAGGCGGTCTGTTTTTATATGGCAGCACGGCCGGCGTTTCGCCAATATCAACAGCAGGTGATCGACAATGCACGGGCGCTGGCTGCTGCGCTGCAGCAACATGGGCTGTCGCTGGTGAGCGGTGGCACCGACAACCATCTGCTGTTGATCGACTTGCACAACAGCGAGATATCGGGGCAGGAGGCTGAGGCTGTGTTGAGCCGGGTTGGCCTGGTTACCAACAAAAACGGCATCCCCTTCGACCCCAAGCCGCCACGCATCACCAGCGGCATTCGCCTGGGCACCCCTGGTGTTACCTCGCGTGGCATGAAGCAGCAGCAGATGCAGTATATTGCCGATTACATTGCAACAGCGCTGACCAAACGCAACGAACCCGATAGCCTGCAAACCATTGCACAACAGGTGCGCGAACTAGCTGTGGCCTTTCCGGCTTATACCTCGTTGCCTGACAGCGGCTGTGTTGCTGCTATAGGCGATGCCACATGAGCCACACAGCAACATGACAAAGGAGTCTGCTATGACATTGCGGCCGCTGCCGATTGGTCTGTCGGAACTGAAAGATATTCGACAAAACAGCTGTGTGTATGTAGATAAAACCGAAGCGATCCATGCTTTGATGAGCGTGCCCAAACGCCCCTACTTTTTGTCACGCCCACGGCGCTTTGGCAAATCGCTGCTTATCTCCACACTGCAAGCGCTGTTTGAGGGGTTGTGGATTGGTCAAAAGGGGCGCTGGAATTGGTCGCAACAACATCCGGTTATTCGACTCGATATGAGTTTGGTCAGCAGCGAAACACCACAAACCCTCAAAGAGGGGCTCGCTTCTGTGATGCGCGGTGTTATTCGCAAAAATGGCCTCTCGGTCGACCCACAACAACACCCGGCCATTTTGCTGCGAGAAAGCATCGAAGAGCTGGCGCAACAGCAGCAGGTGGTTGTGCTCGTTGACGAAGCAGACTTCGGCTTGCCCTCACGGGTTCGCCTTAGGCTTTCGCCAAGCGTACATTGTTCCGAGAGCTTTGCACCCAGCCGTTACCAGCTACGCACATCTCGGTAGATGTTGGTGGCAGAACACCAAGTCGCAACACATCGTGTGCGACAGTCGTATG
>JBCCEX010000182.1:0-2264 GCA_039030035.1 Myxococcota bacterium | reverse complement strand
GCTCTGATCAACCGATTTATCTCCTCTCAAAGCAAGACGGACAGCATCTTGTTTGAATTGTTTTGTGTACTTTCTGATTTTTGCCATTGTAACCTCCGTTTCTACTCAAGTTTACGAGTCCACAAAACGGGGTACAGGTCACCAGCCCGATTCCAGACGCTTCAAAGTATTGTTGACTTGAGCAGATATCGATGCCAGTTGATTTTCGCTGCAGCTTTGCGTATCGGAGCCGCGAAAAGCAACGGTTTTTTGCAGCAGTCCATTTTATGGCCAGCTACGCAGCAGCAAATCCTCAACAGCCAGCTTGCTGTTGGCGTTGTGCTGGTGTAGATCGTCGTATGTCTGTTGCAGCGCTTGAGTGGCTAGCATCGATCGCTGCAGTGCTGTGCTATTGGGCTGTTGGTGGCACAGTTTTTTGGTGGTATGCCACTGCAGCTGCAACATCTGCTGCAACCACTCACCCAGTTCGTCGCGATGGGTTGGAAACTGCTGCGCCATAGGCCAGCGCTGCAAGCGCGGGGTGTTGTGAATTTTTGCCAGCAGTTTGCTAATTTGCTGTGCCATATCGCTGTTGCAGGGGGGCTGATTGCTGTTGTATGAAAAAAAGAGTTTGTGGCAGCGCGATACCACCGTGTTTGGCAGCAGGGCTTCGTTGGGTGTGGCCAGTAATATAAAGCGCTGTGCATGGGGCTCTTCTAACAATTTGAGCAGCGCCGATGCTGCTTGCAGTGTAAGGTTGTGTGCATATGGCACAAGCCATATTTGCGGGCCGGGTGCAAAGCTGTGCAGATTTTGTTGCTGCTTCATGCGGCGAATTTGATCAATGCCAACACGTGTAGAGGCAGTTGCTGAGCTATTTTCTGCAGCACACACCTTGTACACGTTGGGGTGCAGCTGTTTGGCAATGCGTTGGCAGTTGTCACACTGTTGGCACCCCAGCGCCAAACACTGCCTGCTGGTGTGTGTGCAGTGCAGCCCTTGGGCCAGCTGAATAGATGTCGTATCGGTTTGGTCGCTAGAACCAATAAAAAGCAGCACCGGTGCCAAACGATGGCGTGTGATAGCAAGATGCAGTTGGTGTGCCACACGGGTGTAAGGTGGTTCGTGCTGCTGTTGCGCTGATGAACGGGGCTGCTGCATGGGCTTTACCTGTTATGACCTGCCAATTCAAGAGCTTGACGCAGCTGTTTGAGCGCTTGGCCAGGATCGGATGATGCAAAGATAGCATGGCCGGCAACAAACAGATTGGCCCCCGCCTGTGCTGCCTGTACAGCGGTTTGTGTGTTGATACCACCATCAACAGCGATGGTCACCTCTTGAGCCTGGTTGTGATCCAGCAATGCTCGCAGCCGTTCGATTTTTTTGAGCTGGTTCGTCAAAAAGCTCTGCCCACCAAAGCCCGGGTTGACTGTCATGACCAATACAGTGTCGATATCGGCAAGCAGGTAGTGCAACGACTCTTCACTGGTAGCAGGGTTGAGAGCAACACCCGCTTTGCAGCCAACCTGGCCAATATAGCTCAGCGTTCGCTGTATGTGCGTGCACGCCTCCATGTGTACCGTGATGCTGTGTGCACCCGCTTGCTGAAAGGGGTCTATCCATCTGTCGGGTTCACGCACCATAAGGTGTACATCAAGCGGCAGCTGGGTACAGCGCTGCAGCGCTTTGACCATAGCCGGCCCCATCGACAAATTGGGCACAAAATGGCCATCCATAATATCGACATGCATGCAGTCAGCACCGGCATCTTCTACCTGCTGAATTTGCTGCTTGAGGCAGGTAAAATCTACCGACAGAACCGAAGGGGCAATGCAATGCTTGCGATGAATCATCTCTTATCCCCCGTGCGATAGCCAGCAGAAAAGATCTCCTTGCAGCAGTCTATTTTGTTTTGGATAGGGCTGCAATGCGCTTTGGAGACAAACCGGTGGTTGCTGCAATCGTTTTAGGTTCAATTCCAGCGCGCAACATGTTCTGTGCAATTTGCAGGCGCCCCTCTTCAAAGCCCAGAATTTTGCCCTCTTCGCGGCCCTTTTCACGGCCCTTTTGCAAACCAAGCTGTTCGCCCTTTTGCAAACCAAGCTGCTCGCCCTTTTGCAGACCGAGCTGTTCCCCTTTTCGTTGTAATGCCTGTGCAATAGTCATATAAATCTCCTCCAGCTTGCCGTGCAAAACACCCTTTTCTTCTATTTTATCATATGTATCGCCTACTTTTCCATGGGCGATCACATAGCTCAACAGCGCATTGAGCATAACACGGCCGT
>JBCCEX010000181.1:0-2269 GCA_039030035.1 Myxococcota bacterium | reverse complement strand
GTTTGACCTCGTGCTTCGTAAAACCGAACCACGACGCGTAGGGGCGCTTGAGCACGCCGTAAATACCGGGATTGTTGAGCTCCGAAAAAATATCCTCTTTGGCAATACGCAAAATACCGGTGAGCACGGCACGATGCAAAAAATGGCTGTCTTTGAGACAGTCGCCCAGCAGCCCCTTCATAAGATTGCGCATCTGCTTGTAGTAGTTTTACTGATAAGCAGCCTGCATAGGAGCGTCGTACTCATCAATGGCCACCCAAGGCGCCAACCCGTTGTGTTTGAGAGTAAGCAGCTGGGTGAGAATAGCGAGAATTCCTTTGCATTCAGTCGAATCAGCCTGCCTGTGAATCACATGCTGCAACGTCACTTGCTGCGCCTCGGTGAGTTGATCGATCGGTGCATCTTGACTGTTTTTTTCAGCCAAACTAGACAGCAGCAAAGACATACGTGTATAGGCATTTTTCCAGCAGCTCTCTTTGATGGTACGAAATGAGATGAATAACACCGGCCGCTTGCCGCGTTCTTGCTGATACTTTTGCCCCGCTTTGCTAATAGCCAATCCCGCAAATAGATCCTCTTTGTCGCTGGCTGGCTGGCGCAAAAAACGACACAGCATATCAAGGTTTATGGTTTTACCAAACCGCCGCGGCCGCGTAATCAGCGTAACCTTACCACCAACATCAAGAAATTCCTTGATAAAAAGCGTTTTATCAATAAAGCAATAGTCCTCTCGCAGCAGCTCAGCAAAGTCGGATATGCCCACTGGCACTTTACCGGTTGGGTTGACAATGGGGTTGTTTTGCACAGTATCGCTCATACCCACCATATTACACCATGACGGTGCTATTGGGAGTACTTTGTATGAAAAAGTCCCTTTGGTTTTCAACCTATAAACCAAGGCAAAAAGCGATCTGGCTCGCCACCCTAACGATTTGGGGCGGTTTTGTTCAGCGACCGGTTTGTGAGATAATTGCACGATGCATGAGGTCTCATTCTCACTGCCAATATGGTTTCACTACAAAAATCGTCGTTCTGCAGCAATGATATTGGCTAGATCATGAAAATGGGTGATACAACTACCCACAAGGCACATGCCGTGTATGTTTTTGATCGCCATCAGCAACGTCTGATAAAGGAGGAGCTGTACCCCAGCCTAACACGGCTGCTGTGGCAAAAACCGTGGGGATTTGCGGTATCGGAAATTTTTGCAAAGCATCCGTCGTTTTCACGGCTTGCCGGTGTTTGGCACAACTGCGCATGGTCCCGTGTGCATATTGCGCACTTTGTTAAACAGAACAACATCTGTTTGGATGAGCTTGAAAAAAATCTGCATCAGTTTCGTAGTTTTAACGACTTTTTTACTCGCAAACTTAAGCCACAAGCACGCCCTATAAATTATAAACCACGTGCCCTCATTTCGCCAGCAGATTGTCGTGTATTGGTTTACTGCATTGACAGCAATACAGTTGTGCCTATTAAAGGAAAAACCTTTTGTATTGATCAACTGCTAGGCAATACCCAAGCAGTGCAGCAATTTACTGGGGGGATCTGCATTGTGTGTCGGCTAAATGTGTCGGACTACCATCGATTTTGTTATGTAGATGACTGCAGCCACAAAGCAGTTACAACAATTGCTGGATACTACCGGGCAGTCAACCCCTGGTCGCTTGCAAATCATAAAGATGTTTTTTGTAAAAACCAGCGTCAACTCACGCTGCTACAGACAAAACAGTTTGGCCTGATTGCGCACATCGACGTAGGCGCCTTGGCGGTGGGAAAAATACGGCAACATTTTGCACAAGGCACCCAGGCGCGCAAAGGGCAAGAAAAGGGTCTGTTTGAATTTGGTGCCTCTACCATTGTGCTGCTGCTACAGCCCAACAAAGTGCGTATAGATGAAGATATTGTGCAGCACACGCAACGGGGCATTGAAACGCGTGTGCGTTATGGTGAACAGATTGGCACGGCTGCAACGTGTGATATTGTTAACCATGCATAACATGACAAACTGCCAAAGCCATTTTTATTTTTACCCCCCATGGCAGCTAGATTTTAACACGCCCAAACGATTTTTGCCATGCAAATGTTATAATGCAAGGGAGAACACAAGGAGGCGATGATGTTGAGCTGTTACCTCGATCCGAAGAACGATTATGCGTTTCGGCGTATCTTTGGTGATGAAAAGCGTGAGCATGTGCTGCGCCATTTTTTAAACAGTGTGCTGGAATTACAAGGGGATAGGCAAATTAAGCAGTTGCACATCGCCGAC
>JBCCEX010000180.1:0-2284 GCA_039030035.1 Myxococcota bacterium | reverse complement strand
GCGAAACCCCTAGATTATACCAATCTTATTAAACAAGTTAACAAAGAGAAAAAACCACATTGTTCTGCAAATTGCTTTTTTTATCGCTTTGCTGCGGTTGCACAAGAAATGACAAAGAGAGTTTTCTTCGGGGAATTGGTATTATTTTAGAGTAGATATTCTCTGTCAGATTTGGTAACGTATATTGATTTCTATCAATTTAAAATAGCAAAACCCGATAAAATCGAGATTTTTATAGTTGTTAATTAAAATAAAAATTTAAATTTTGAGAAAAACCACCTATTTTTTTGGCCGCCTAGATTGAAAATATCCGGATTTCATAGTGTTGAAAGCAGATTGCTTAACAGAATTCGCGTTTAGACTGCAACATTCGACTACACAGACTGCTTCTTGCGGCCATGAATACCTAGTTATCGAGGTGACTGTTTTGTCTGTGCTTGTCTGACGCATTACAGTAGAGGAATGGATCCGATTGCAAAAACAGCAAATTCAGCCATTTTTTATGCGGTTGAGGGTATTGATGGCGCCGGTTCAAGCACGCAGGCGCGCTTATTGTATGAATATTTGATTGCGCAGGGGCATGCCGCCCATCTCACTTGTGAACCGACATCTATGCCGATTGGTCAGCTATTGCGTCAGTTTTTGCGGTCGCAGCATGATGTGGCTGTGCCACCCACCACATTGGCTTTGCTGTTTGCTGCCGATCGCATGCAGCATGTTGCGCAGGAGATTGCACCTGCTTTGCGTAGCGGCAAGCATGTGGTGTGTGATCGTTATGTATTGTCGAGCTTGGTGTATCAGGGGCAGCAGCTTCCTGTGCAGTGGGTGCAACAGCTCAACTGCTATGCCGCTGCGCCCGATATCACCATTTTGATTGATACAACCGCAGATCAGGCCGAACAGCGCCGTCAAGCACGCTCGAGCACGCGGGAGCTGTTTGATGATCAGCAGCTGCAGCACTGTTTACAGCAGCGCTATGTGCAGCTGTTGCCGCAGGGCGATATTCGCATCGACGGCAACGCCTCTTGCCAGCAGGTGTTTAACAGCATGCTGCAGGCCCTCAAACATGGTAACTGGCTACCAACATTAACAGCAAAGTAGTTTTTTGCAAGCGGTGCATTGGACAAATGGATTGATACAGCTGCCCGATCGCAGCGAGCTGCAAGGGGCTGTTGCCATGGGCGGTGATCTACAGCCACAGCGGTTGTTATCCGCCTACCGTTGCGGGGTTTTCCCCTGGCCACATGGCTCCTGCCTGCTGTGGTTTTCTCCCGATCCGCGCACTGTATTGCTGCCGCGTCAGGCTCATATTGGTCGCTCTATGCGTAAGGCAATGCTACAAACCTCTTACTGTGTCACAGCCGATCAATGTTTTGATCAGGTGGTGCAGGCCTGTGCCAGCTGCAGACGCAGCGATCAAGAGAGTACATGGATCAATCGTGACATGATCAGCAGCATGAATACACTGCACCAAATGGGTTATGCGCACAGTATTGAGGCGTATGATCAAGGCAAATTGGTGGGTGGGCTTTATGGTTTGTGCCTGGGGGGAGTTTTTTTTGGCGAGTCGATGTTTCATACAGCGCCCAATGCGTCGAAGATCTGCTTCGTGGTGCTGTTGGCGCAATGTGCTGTTTGGGATATCCAGTTGATCGATTGCCAGATGGATACACCGCATATGGCTCGCTTTGGCACGCAGCACTGGCCCCGACACCGTTTCGAAACAGCTGTGCAACAGCAGGTAGGCCGCACTACGCGTATGGGGCCTTGGTTGCTGCAGGTAAATGCTGTAGCAGCTTTGCGGATCTTGCGTGAAGGTGCAGGGCCGACGCATTAAAAAACTGGATCACCAGATTTGGTTCTAAGAGAGTTTGCAGTTACCGAAGCGTTCCATGTCGTAAAAGCTCTCACCGCCAGATAAAAACGGTAGAGTTGTTGCAGTATTTGCAACCCTATCTCTCGATAGAAGAGGGCCACGATGTGGCGGGTCGTATTTTGGGCACGCCGTTGATAGGCCGTTGGGCGTATGAAGCCGGCGCCGTCACAGCAAGAGGCTACACAGCAGCCACAGCAGCGTGCGGGTCAACAAGGGGCGTTAAAAGAGGAGTGATTGAGCTAGCGGCCGCCGACAATCTTATGTTCAAGCTTGACTAACAGTTGTGTAATGCGTTGTTTGGATAGTGTATTGCAAGTTTGGTACCAGAATTCAAACTTATCAAGTGCTGTATATTTGTACAAGTGAGAGAAGAGTGCGGGGCAAAGGGCTGTGGAACAGGCACTAGAG
>JBCCEX010000179.1:0-2292 GCA_039030035.1 Myxococcota bacterium | reverse complement strand
TACGAACAGCTGCTAGGCAAGAGGGCGATGCGGCAACATGGCCATGCTACCTGGCAAAAACATCTTGAGCAGGCGATTCACGATCTGCAGCGCGTCTTCAATTTCGACACGCTCTACCTGGGAGGCGGCCATGCCATGCAGATCGACTTTATGCTGCCGCGCAGGGTACAGATTGTGTCGAATGTGAACGGGCTGCTAGGGGGGTGTCGCTTGTGGCAGAAGCCATGGGCACAGCAGTTTGAGACCTGCGTGCCATTGTAAACAGCCAACCAACTAGGGTTGCCGCTACACAGGTGTGTAGCACCACCCACCCCACAAACAGCAAGCTGGCCACGCTGGCCCAGCCCAGCGCAATTTGCACTATAACAAGCAGCGTTGGCATCCAGGCCCACAGCAGCTGCCGTGCACACTGCGACTGCCGATGGGCACGCACACTCAGCCCCACAATTTTAATTGCCAACACATACCCCACAACACGATGTGTCATGTGTAAATGCCCCAGCCCATGCTTGGGCCACCAGCCAACCACACAGCCTACCCAATCACTCCCACAAGCCAAGGCGGCCCCCATATGACGCACCAGCCCCCCCAAAGCCACCTGCACAAACAGCAGCAGCACAGCCACCCACAAACCGCGAGCCGAAAAGGGCAGCCGCGCCATAGCCCTACCATGAGGCTGCAACCGCAACACCAGCTCCAAAGTGAGGCAAAAAAAGCCAAACCCCATCACCAAATGCAGCGTTGACACAAGCGGATGCAGCCCCAGCAACACAGTTACACCGCCCAACGTACCCTGCAGCGCCACCATAACCACAGCCAACAGACTCAGCCATCGCACAGCAGCAGGCACACCCGCCGTCAACCAGACATACCCCGCCAACCCAACAGTCAGCAGCCCAACAAAACTGGCCCACAAACGATGGCCATGCTCATACAGCACCCCCGCTTGCATAGGCGGCAGCAGCTGATGGTTGCATGTTGGAATAAACAGCCACTCCGGGCAGGCCAACGACGCACCCATTGGGTTAACCACAGCCCCAATCGCCAACAAAATCCACGTAGCCGCAGCCAACGTGATTGCCAATAGCCACATACGAAAGGGTGCTGCTTGCATCGACTTGACCAATCTACCCCATATTAGATACCCTCATGTATAGCAATAAATGGCCCCTTCGTCTAGCGGTTAGGACGGCAGCCTCTCACGTTGCAAACACGGGTTCAATTCCCGTAGGGGCTACAAGCTGCAACCCGCAGGGTTAGCAGTCTAGGAAGACTGCAGTAGCAAGTAGCAGATCCCCCACGCAGCAGATTTAGCTTTCAGCCGCAAGCCCGCAACTTTTGCTGCAACAACCCCTTCTGTTCAAGGTCTGCCAAATCGCTATACCCCCCAATTGGCTCATCATCGAAAAAAATCTGCGGCACAGTGCGTTGCCCAGTTTTTTGCAACAGCCACTCTCGCTTATCGTCATCATCTGTTACATTAATTTCCTTATACTCAATCCCTTTCTCTTTAAGCAAGTTTTTGGCCGCTGTGCAATATGGACAAATATCAGTCGTATATATCGTTACCTCTTTACTCTTTACACCTGGCATCAACGCACCTCCTTGCAAAATTCTTCACGACACCTTATTTATTTTGAATCCATACAACTTGGCTTGTCAATTGATATGAGAAAACAGCAGAAAAATCACCCGTACAAAGGCACAGCAAGATCACCGCTCATATTGCCAAAGCGCGATGCTGTTTGAGCTTAGCACCTCAATTGAGTATCAAATTGGATCAAACTTGGATTTTGAGAGCCCTTGTAGGCAATGAAAACACAAAATAGAAAAAACTCGCGCAAAGATATTGACAAGCAACACTTATACATCGATCCTAAGCAAAGAGGCATTGCTCCCTAAAAAACAAACATCTGGAGAAAATCGATGAAGCACATAAAACCAAAAAACAACAAAAGATCTGCATGCCAACGCTTATGGGCAGCAGGCGTGTTCACAACGCTACAGCTAGCCGCATTGCCGAGCTTGGCGGCAACACCAGAGCCAACACAAGACAAGACAGACATTGCAAACCAGATCGGCTACATTACAACCATGTCTCTAAGCCCCGATGGCAACTATCTTGTATCGGGTGGCCAACACCAAAAGCAAGGCATTGTAAAGGTATGGGATCTCAAAAAAGCAAACGGCAATAGGCAGCTACACAAGTCCCCAGCACCTAAATACAACGGCCATAAGCACTTGGTAACCAGCACAGCTATTAACCACCAGCGCCTTATCGCTGCCGCTGAC
>JBCCEX010000178.1:0-2402 GCA_039030035.1 Myxococcota bacterium | reverse complement strand
GCCGCTAACTCAATCACTCCTCTTTTAACGGCCGCATAGACACCTGCCTGCCACGTAACCATGTGGCAAAACCAACCGAGCCTCTACGAATAGAGTAAGCACCTGAAGATGCCTTTCTATGCTTTTTTTAATGCGTTGGCCCTGGCGGCATTGTTGCCTAAATATACCCACGCTCAACAATCTAGTACAATACGTAAATGAACAACGCACAGCAGACGCAGCGCATTAAAAGGCCTTTTGAATTGGCGGCAGGGTTTGCAGCGCGTGGTGATCAGCCTAAGGCGATTGCGGCGTTGACGCAGGGGGTGCAGCAGGGGGTGACGCACCAAACGTTGTTGGGGGTTACCGGCTCGGGCAAAACATTTACGATGGCGGGTGTGATTGCTGCGTGCAATAAGCCGGCACTGGTGTTAGCGCACAACAAAACGCTGGCGGCGCAGCTTTATCAGGAGCTGAAGAGCTTTTTTCCGCACAATGCGGTGGAGTATTTTATTAGCTACTACGATTACTATCAGCCAGAGGCCTATGTGCCGGCGACCGATACCTATATTGAAAAAGATAGCCAAATCAACGAGGCGATCGACCGGCTACGCCACCGTACCACACGATCGTTGCTGTGTCGCGACGATGTCATTGTGGTGGCATCGGTCAGCTGCATTTATGGTATTGGTAGCACCGAGAGCTACAAGCAGATGACCGCCTATGTAGAGGTGGGGCGGCCGCTGCGGCGTAGCTCTTTTTTGCGCCAGCTGGTGGAGAGTCAGTATGAGCGCAACGACATCGCCTTTGCGCGCGGCACCTTTCGGGTGCGGGGCGATGTGGTGGAGGTGTTTCCGCCACATGAAGAGGAGAGTGCTGTACGCATTAGCTTTTTTGGCGATATGGTTGAGGCAATTGCAGTTGTTGACCCGCTGCGGGGGCAGCGGCTGCGCGATCTGCAGCATGTATTGCTGTGGCCAGCCAGCCACTATGCCACCAACAAAGAGCGCATACAGCGGGCGATTATGGCGATTCGGCAAGAGCTGCAGCAGCGTTTGCAGCAGCTGCAACAGCAAAATTTGTTGGTGGAGGCGCAGCGGCTTGAGCAGCGCACACTGCTTGATCTCGAAATGCTTGAAACCACCGGCATATGTAAGGGCATCGAAAACTATTCGCGCCATCTGGCCGGTACCGCCCCTGGTGAACCACCGCCGACACTGTTTGACTATTTTCCGCACGATTTTTTGCTGGTTGTCGACGAGTCGCACCAAACCATTGGCCAGGTACGCGCTATGTATCGCGCCGACCGCTCACGCAAAGAGAACTTGGTTAACCACGGTTTTCGGCTGCCGTGCGCCTTAGACAACCGCCCCCTCAAGTTTGAGGAGTTTGAAACCACAACCAACCAGGCTATCTACGTATCGGCCACCCCAGCTGCCTACGAGCTCGACAAGAGCCAAGGGGTGGTGGTGCAGCAGGTGATTCGCCCCACCGGCTTGCTCGACCCAACCGTTACAGTGCGCCCGGTGGCCACGCAGGTTGATGATGTGCTGGCCGAGATTCGCCACTGCATTGCCCGCAAGCAGCGCGCTCTGGTCACCACCCTTACCAAACGCATGTCGGAAGATCTCGCCGACTATCTCAAAGATGCCGGCATAAAGGCCTGCTATCTGCACAGCGAAATCGATACCCTTGAGCGCACCGAGATTCTCAAACAGCTGCGTGAAGGCGCTTTTGATGTGCTGGTTGGCGTCAACCTGCTGCGAGAGGGGCTCGATCTGCCCGAGGTGAGCCTGGTAGCCATTTTAGATGCCGACAAAGAGGGCTTTTTGCGCTCTAGCACCGGCCTGATTCAAACCATTGGCCGCGCCGCTCGCAATGTTGACGGCCGCGCCATTTTGTACGGCGATCGCATCACCGACTCCATGCGCATTGCCATCGACGAAACCAATCGCCGCCGCGCCATACAGCAAGCCCACAACCAGCAGCACAACATTACGCCACAAACCATTGTCAAGCCCACCCGCCACATGGATGTTGAAGAGCCGCAAAACAGCAAAAAACAGACAAAAAAGGGGGGCAAACATCACCAAAGCAAGCCCACTATCACCATGCCAGCCGCAGCAGATCTAGAAAAAACCATTGCCACCCTCAAAAAACAGATGCAAACAGCCGCCAAGCAGCTACAATTTGAAGAGGCGGCGTCGCTGCGTGACGAAATCCACCGCCTACAGCGTGAGATGCTCAGGGAGACATAACACAAAAATAGCTGCTGGTCAGCATGCATCAATCTCCACAGCTCACAAATGTGGGAGTAGTCGAGGTAGTTAAATCGCCGTACTTTATAGGGGCAGTTGTTGGCGCAGTAGCGGGTGCCGAGTTATTGTCAAATGTTGTGTATGACCTGAGAACCGGCTCATCTG
>JBCCEX010000177.1:0-2450 GCA_039030035.1 Myxococcota bacterium | reverse complement strand
CCGGCCTCTTGCCCCGCTCTTGCTGATACTGCTGCGACGCTTTGCTAATGGCCAGCCCCTCAAATAGATCCTCTCTGTCGCTGGCCGGCTGCCGCAAAAATCGGCACAGCATATCCAGGTTGATGGTTTTACCAAACCGCCGTGGCCGCGTAATGAGAGTGACCTCACCGCGGATATCGAGAAACTCTTGGATAAACAGAGTCTTGTCGACAAAACAGTAATCGTCTTGCCTTAACTTAGCAAAATCCGATACCCCCACAGGCATGCCGCCACCTGGATTGACAATGGGGTTGTCTTGCACGGTGTCGCTCATATCCACTATGTTACAGCATAACGTCAGCTTATACCTATTCATGTGATCGCATGGGTGCGATCAGGATCTTAAAGAGGTTTGGATAATGGAGATCAAGTTGCTAGCACCGACCGTTATGCAGACTCCTTCGACGATACCGAACGAATCTCACCGCCAAACAGTTTGAGAGCTTCGCGCACCACCGGATCGTTACGAGCCTGCTCGTTGATCTGTTGCTGCTGCAGCTGTGCCGGCGTTGCTGCTTGGGGGGTGGCATTGGGCTGAACAGCCACAATATGCAGCTGTGTGGCTTCGCCAAAACAGTGCCGCAGCAGCTGCAGCAGCTGTGCATCGTTGCGCTTGCGCTGCACCATATCGGCATGCAGGCGACTTGAAAAACCAATGCGCAGCTGCGTTTGGCCTGGCTCTAGCTGCTGCATCGGGGCACCGTGCTCCAGGTAGCTGCCTAGCGCTATATCGTGCTGCTTGACCTGCTCAACAAAGTGGTGCCAGCGCCGGTTTATATCGGTTTGATCAAACTGCGCAGCAGCCTTTGTATCGGTTTGAAGAGGTTCGACAGCAGCTTTTGTATCGGTTTGACCAAGATCGGCAGCAGCCTTTGCAGCGGTTCGACCAGGCTCGGCGGCCGCCACAGCAGCTAATGCGGCGGCATTGGTTGGCGCTGTTACCATTTGTGTAGCTGGTACAGTTGGCGTAGCGGGCTGTGCGGGCGCTGCCGTCATGGCTGTTTTGGCAATCACCTCTAGTTGAGCCATGGCCTGGGCAATGCTGCGCACCTGGGTCATATCGGGTCGGCTGGCCATGCGCAAAATGATCATCTCTAGCACCAGCCAGGGTTGTTGGGCATGGCTGAGTCGATCGATGCCCTCAAGCGCCGTGGTCAGCAGCGCCTGTGCTTGCTGCGCATCGAGCTGCTGCGCCTGTTTGGCCAGCTGCTGCCGTTGTGTTGGTGGCAAAGGGATCAAATTTTCTTGCATGCCGGCACAGCAGGCAACCGCCAAATGGCGCAGCTGCTGCGCCACCGCCTGCAGCAGTTTTTGCGGGTTGGTTCCCTTTGCCGCCACCTGCTGGCATGCCGTCATGGCTGCGGCAACATCGCGCGTGAGCAGCGCATCGATCAGCTGCTGCAGCAGTGTGCCATCAACCCGGCCCAATATCTGCGCAATCTCTTGTAGGCTGGTGCTATCTGACACAAAACCAAGCAGCTGATCAACCAAAACCAATGCATCGCGCAGGCTACCTTCGGCCTCTTGCGCCACCCAGGCAATGGCCTGCGACGGCAGCTGTACCTGCTCATGCTGCATAATCTGCTGCAGCCGCTGCTCAATTTGCGCACAGGAGAGCTGCTTGAGATCAAAGCGCTGACAGCGCGACACCACTGTGCCCAAAATTTTGTGAGGCTCGGTGGTGGCACAAATAAACCGCACCCGCGGCGGTGGCTCCTCGAGCGTCTTCAGCAGCGCATTAAAGGCGCCGGTCGACAGCATATGCACCTCATCTAAAATCACCACCTTGTTGGGGCAGCTCACCGGCCCATAGCGCACGCTGTCGCGCAGCTGACGCACATCGTCTACACCGGTGTGGCTGGCTGCATCGATCTCCACCACATCTAAACAACGCCCCTGCTGCACCTGCTTGCAACCACTGCATGTGCCGCATGGCTCATGTGTAGGAGCTTGATCACACACAAATGCCTTGGCCAACAGCCGCGCTAGGGTGGTTTTGCCAATGCCACGGCTACCGGTTAGCAGGTAGGCATGCACAACACGATTGGTTCGAAACGCCTGTTGCAGCGCCTGCACCACCCAATCTTGACCCACCACATCGGCAAACACCTGTGGGCGATATTTGCGAGACAACCCCTCATACACGGCCATAACAATGCTCCAAATCGCGGCAAAAGTTAGCCGCCGCGCACCCTACTGCTCACCCGACCGTTGCTCCCTTCCGGGCCTGGCGGGGTTAGGGCGACCAACTCTCTAACTATCCCACTGTCTCAGCGCTAAAAATTGGTATCAACTGATTAACTGTGTTGCTATCCTATTATCCCCACGCGAAAAATGTTCACCTGTTCTACAATTTCACTGTCCACGCGCTAGGGCTTGCTATGAAATGACAACTGTCCTGCTTTCACATT
>JBCCEX010000176.1:0-2454 GCA_039030035.1 Myxococcota bacterium | reverse complement strand
GCGAAAAGGCCCATCTTGTTAATACCAGCACGGTAGATGGCCATTTGCGCGAACGAATCGCTGACATTGCTGTAGCTGTTCCCTTTACACACCGCACAGCCACCTGTCTTGTGTGTATCGAGCAGCAAACCCAAGGCGCTTTTTCGCCACAAAGGGCGCTGGACTACCAAACCCGCTTTATGAAATCGATTCGTCAAGAAAAAGGCGAATCGCATCCCGTTATTGTACACACAATTGTTCTGTTTAGTCACCGCATGCCCAACAGGCAAGCAACGGGCGTTTTTGATGGTTTAGACCCCGACGATACTGCGTTGGCGCAGCAATCACTAGGCACCATTTGCCCCGTGGAGCTGGGCAAAATTCCGCCACAGCAGCTATGCGACGGCACCATGTGCGGCGCGCTTGAGCTGTTGTTGCAACACCGCCGTGGCACACGGATGCTGCCCACCCTGCAGAAGCTAGTTCCCTACCTGCAGCAGATCAAACAGCAGCCCGGTGGGGTCGATTGTATCGAGGTTATCATCCATTATTGCCTCTGTGCTGCCCTAGAAAACGAACGTGAAAATATGTTACAATTAATTAGGAGCATAGGAAGGCCAGAAAAGGAGGTAGCCATGACAATCAGAACCGCATTAAAACGAGAAGGGATGCAGGAGGGGCTGCAAAAAGGGCTGCAAAAAGGGCTGCAAAAAGGGCTGCAAAAAGGATTGCAAGAAGGACTGCAGAAAGGACTAAAAAAAGGCCAACAAAAGCTAGAAGAGGTCGCCATGCGCCTTTTGGGCACAGGCATGCAGGCCGCTGAAGTGATTCAGATCACCAAGCTGCCTAAGCAGCGCATTGCTCAGCTGCTGGACCAACTCAAACGCACAGCCACCCGCAAACCACGTTAGTTCAGACCATTCAACAAACTGGTCGCCTGACTTCGACGTTTCGCGAAAGCATACTCCGATATTTCCTGGTTTTCCGAAAAACACGGGGCACTATAT
Source organism: Myxococcota bacterium (assembly GCA_039030035.1). Taxonomy (GTDB): domain Bacteria; phylum Myxococcota; class UBA727; order UBA727; family JABDBI01; genus JBCCEX01. The sequence continues at coordinate 1,468 of JBCCEX010000176.1, read as the reverse complement.
TTTGGAGGAAAATTGATATGTAGATTTTATGGGGGTCAAATCAAGGTGGTCTTGGAGAAAGTGTCGAAGTCAGGAAAAACAGACAGCTGTGCAGCATCTGCTGCAGCCGCACCCAACAATGCAATCAACCTAGTCGAAAACCAGATAAATTGTTGCTGTGCATTAGAAAATTCAGTCAAGCCACTATTTTGCAGCCTCTTGTTTGCCGTTGCCAAGATGAAGGTTGGTTGTTGGTGACGAGACCTCACTCATGGATAAACACTGTGCACCTGCTTCGTGGCTGCCTAGCAGACCATCTGTTGGCAGGGTGATATCAGCAGGCAGCTTCACCAGTCCCAGCGCAACGGCAACTTGCGGTGTAAACAGCGGCGATACCGATGTAATATGGCCAATGGCGAGTTGCTGCTTTGATAGGTAGAGCTGCTGACCAGCTTGTAGCTGCTGGTGTGTCTGTTGGTTGCAGCTGATCTTAACCAGCTGGCCCTTGACCTTGTTGTATGTGAGGAGACGAGAGATCACCTCTTGGCCAATGTAGCAGCCTTTGTTGGTGTGAATGGCAGCATGCAGACCTAGCTGTAGTGGATTGGTTTGATCGTTGATCTCGTTGCTGTGGCGGGGGATGCCGGCAGCAATGCGAATAGCCTCTGTTTCGGCGCTGTTGCATCTGTATATATGTTGGTGCTCTTGCAGCGCCTGCAGTAGTTGGCTGTGGGGTGCATTGCAGGCTCGCAGCAGCCATGCGGGGGTGGGTTGCCCTTGAGCATCGATGCAGTTAAATGTGCGTATGAGTAGGTCGTTGTGATGCGGCAGGCAGTGCCAGGCTGTTGTGGGTATGGGGTGGTTGAGCAGCGGCTGTAGGGTGCTGGCTGCTTGGTGGCCGATGAGCCACCAGAGTGTGTGTTGTTGGTCGGCGATAAGCAATTGTATATTTTCGATAAATATATGCTTATCGATCCAGTCAAAAATCTGCTGTTGTTGGTTGGGCTGGCCCAGCAGCAGCAGGCCGTTATTGGGCAACACCAGCTGATGCAGCAGTGCTACCGTGCGCCCTTTGGGGGTGAGCAGAGTGTTGATGCAGCTGTGACCTGGCTGTAGCTGGCTGCAGTGCTGAGTGCTGAGGCGGTGCATGACAGCGAGTGTGTCTGCTCCGGTTAGCTGTATTTGGGCGCAGTGGGGCAGGGGGGCCAACACGGTGCCTTGTAGGCGATCGAGTAGAGTCATTGGCTATGCGGCAGCCGGCTCGGTGAGAGTTTTGTGGGCGATAGCTACCTGCTTTGCCTTAAATGCCATCCCCAAAGCAATAACCTTGTGTACACCACGTTTGACTAGGTTGGTATGATAGTGCATGTCTTGGATCTGCTGCAGTGCCTTTTGGGCAGCGGTTTGCAGAGATTTATCGCTCTGCAACGCACGCTTAAACTCAAATACGAAGCCCAGTTGCGTTTTGTCTTTGGGCTCTAAGGCTAAG
>JBCCEX010000175.1:0-2469 GCA_039030035.1 Myxococcota bacterium | reverse complement strand
TGAATGCCAAAGTATTAACAGCACTGTCATGCGCCTCTAGTGTTTGAGTAAGTATCAACCAATTATATCCATCTTTGGCGTTCCACAGATTAATGGTGCCGATGCTGTCGGCGGCAGCGATAAGGCGCTGGTGGTTAATAGCTGTGCTGGTTACCAAGTGTTTATGGCCGTTGTATTCAGGTGCTGGCGATTTGTGTAGCTGCCTGTTGCCGTTTGCTTTTTTGAGATCCCATACTTTCACAATGCCTTGCTGCTGGTGTTGACCGCCCGATACAAGGTAGTTGCCGTCGGGGCTTAGAGCCATGGTTGTAATGTAGCCGATCTGATTTGCAATGTCTGTCTTGTTTTGTGTTGGCTCTGGTGTTGCCGCCAAGTTCGGCAACGCGGTTAGCTGTAGTGCTGTGAACGTGCCTGCTATCCATTTTCTTGGTTTCATGTGTTTCTCCAGTATGGTTTTTTTTAGGAAGCGACTCCCTCTCTTAGATCGATATAATAGATGTTGCTTGTCAATGTCTTACATGCATTTTATCATTTTGTGGTTTAGTTGTTAAAGAGCTCTCAAAATTTAACTTGATGCTGGGGGTAAAGGCATTTGGGGGCATAAGCCTGTCCTACAAAAGCAGTTTAGCTTTTTCTCTTGTTGCATGTTCATGATGCAGCGATCATGCAGCCTTTTTGTGTCATGAACGAATCGTTAATCAGACACCTACCTTGAGTTTTTTATCCATTCGGACCATGTGGTACGATTATCATCACTCAAGACACAGAAAGCTGCACCGATCGCTACATTCTGTCAACAGAGCCATCATGACTCTGTTGAGAGCATGAGAACATAGTTTGAGACAATTGTCAATAGGAATTTTATTTCAGGTTGTTTTAGGGCGGTTTATCGCGCTTTTGAAATACAATGCGACATAAGGGAGAGATGATACACCCTGGCCACTCGTGTTGTTTGGCTGATTTTAAAGATGAGAGCTGTATTTGCTATCGGCTTTACCTTGTAATTTGCCAGCTATGGCAGTGCAGCTGCTGTAGATATGAGGCAATTAGGCGGCTGTTTTCAAGAGGGCATTGACGCAGGCAGCTGGAGAGGTTACAAAGGATAGATGCTCGGTTTAATTCCTTTTTTTGTTGGATTGTTGGCGCTGGGCTTTGCATTGTTGCAGGGGCGGCGGGTATTTGCTTATGACAGCGGTAATGAGCGCATGCGGGAGATTGCGCAGGCGATTTCTGAGGGCGCTATGGCGTTTTTGCGCCGTGAGTACAAGGTGTTGTCGCTGTTTGTGGTGGCAACGGCGGTGTTGTTGAGTTTGTCTCATTTGGGGCAGCCTATTTTGATGTTGCAGGCGACCGCTTTTGTGGCTGGGGCGGTATGTTCGGCGCTGGCGGGCTTTTTTGGTATGCGTGTGGCAACGGGGGCCAATGTGCGTACAGCTTGTGCGGCGCAAACAGGGCTGGCCAGGGCGCTATCGGTGGCTTTTGCGGGCGGCACGGTCATGGGGATGAGCGTGGTGGGGCTGGGTATGCTGGGGCTGGGGGGGCTGTTGCTGGCTTATCGTAGCATGCCAGCGCTGTCGGGCGTAGCTTCGCTTGATGAGGTGCTGATTATTGTATCGGGGTTTTCGATGGGGGCCTCGTCGATTGCGCTGTTTGCGCGTGTGGGGGGCGGTATTTACACCAAGGCAGCCGATGTGGGTGCCGATTTGGTGGGTAAGGTAGAGGCCGGTATTCCTGAAGATGACCCACGCAACCCAGCGGTAATTGCCGACAATGTGGGTGACAACGTGGGGGATGTCGCCGGCATGGGTGCCGACCTATTTGAGTCGTATGTGGGGGCGGTGATCTCCTGTATGATCATTGGTTCTACGCTCACTTTGTCGGTTGAGGGGCCACGAGCGGGGCTTACATTTGTGTCGCTGCCTTTGTGGCTGGGCTGCGTTGGTATTGTGGCATCGATTGTTGGTACATTTTGGGTGCGCACCAACGAAGGCGGTAGCCCGCAGGCGGCACTTAATCGTGGAACATACTGCGCGGGGGCTCTCATGTTGCTGGGATCCGCTGCGGTTATTGGCTATTGTGTGCCTGAGCAGTTTGCTGCGCCGGGTGCTGCGGTTGCCTACTCGCGTTGGGGGCTGTTTGCCGCTATGGCTGCGGGGCTGATTGCCGGTATTTCGGTAGGGTTGGCCACCGAGTATTACTGCGCCAAGCATAAACCGCCTGTCAAAGATATTGTGCAGGCATCAGCCACCGGCTCAGCCACCAATATAATTAGTGGTTTGGCAGTGGGAATGCGCTCAACGGCCTGGCCAATTGTGTTTATTGTGTTGGCAATTTTGGTTGCTAATGGCTGTGCCGGCCTATATGGCATTGCGCTAGCCGCCTTGGGCATGCTCTCAACCACCGGTATTCAGCTGGCGGTAGATGCATATGGCCCCATTGCCGACAATGCCGGTGGTATTGCCGAGATGG
>JBCCEX010000174.1:0-2487 GCA_039030035.1 Myxococcota bacterium | reverse complement strand
TGTTCATGGAAAGAAGGCTGCTCATGCAACGGATTATTTACAGCTTGCTTATCGTTTTGACGAGGAGTTGGATGACTACGTGCTGGAGGCATATAAAGTGCTGTGTGATAGCAGGGGACAGCGCATGATTGTTTGATCATACACAACAACGATTTGCTTATAAGTCTCTTGCTCCCTGGGTTGCGTCATGGGCTGCCACAAGGGTGTTTTTCTCCGTATTGGAGAATGAAAATTTGTCACCGATGGTTTGTCTGTATGCGGATTGCAACGCGCGTTAACAGCCGCTGTTTTTTACCGTGTCACTGCATCCCCAAACAGTTGCATTTTGCGCCGCCGTGTTTCACAGTCAACATGGCTTGTTGTCCGCAACAACATCTTTCCTCAGCTTAAGAGAACCCCCAACCAGATTTTTCAACGATTTTTCTATTGCCCAACGGCGTCAGCGGCAGATCTGTTTGTGTGCGTGAGCTCGTCTGATAATTGATGTTATCGGCTCAGAAACAGCAAGATTCGTCTGATTCATGTTGCCAATTAGCAGCCTCAACCCCCTGCAAAAAGATGTCGTATCACAAAAAACATGCGTTTGAGGCCTTGCAAGTCGCTTTCTTGCAAACCTTGCAAGTTCAAGATGACAGACTCTCTCACAAGAACCAGTTATGAGCAACACCTATTTTGCCAAACCTTCCAATCTCGGCGTTGCAAGCGACACACCCGTACAATGGCTTTTAAGTCCTCTAACGTTTGCTCCAAATCGGTGTTCGCAACAACGTATTGAAAATGTTGCAGCCCAAAACGCATTTCGCTCTTGGCACATTGCAATCGTTGGAGAACTTGATGAGGTGTATGGGTTCCACGCCCCACTAGCCTGGCCTTTAGCTCTTGCATACAAGGGGGCAAGAGAAAAACTGAAACAGAGCAATGCGGCCACTTTTGCTTGAGTCGCATGGCGCCTAACGTGTCCAAAATGAGCACCACATCATGACCCTGGTCTATCATCTGTCGTAAAGAAGCGAAACCGGTGCCATAGCAATAGCCGTATATCTTGCCGTACTCCAAAAACTCCCCTTTTTGAGCCCGTTGCTGAAACTCTTGCTCGCTGACAAAATAGTAATCAACACCTTGCCGTTCACCGTTTCGTTTGGGGCGGGTTGTGTAGGTGATGCCTCGTTTCATGTTTGGCACATGCTGAGACAGCAGGTGGCTCAATGTTGTTTTTCCTGTTGCGCTTGGAGCGCTGAGTATCAAGACAAAAGGTGTACTTCGTGGGAGGTCCATTTGACAGGTTTGACAGTGTGCCTGACTGCTAGGTTTCTTGCAACATTTAGTGATTTTATGCTACATTCACGCAAACTGATAGCAGCTTGTTATCGTCAGGTAATCTCCTCCCTCTCTTTTTCTTCTATCGGTGGCCAGCTAGGGAAAAACAGAGAAGGAAGCTCCAAACATGATAAGCACCATTCGCACAGAAGGTATCCAGCATCGTGATCGAAAAATCTGGGTTTCCATGAGCAAATAGGTTTGTGAAGAAGATCTACCGCGATGAGATTATCGGCTCGGAAACTACGAGGTGCATTTGACCATGTTGCAGATAGGGGGTACCAACCCCGCAAAAAGAGGTTGCATAGCAACAAGGAGTCGTTTACGACCCTGCACACCCACTTTTTGCGCAGCCTGCAATCACAAGACTACAGCCAGGCAACAATAGCAAGTTATGCTGTCGATTTGCAACTATTTGGCAGCTGGTTGCAGCAGCACAACCTAGCAGCGTTACATCTGTCTGACACAGATTTAATAGAGTACAAAAACTTTGTTCGCTTCAAGCAGCACAGACAACCGGCGACTATCAACCGTTACTTCGCCACGCTGCGGCGTTTTTACCATTGGCTGCAGCGTATGGATTATCTAGCGACACCTCCTTGTATGCCCAGGTGCCTGGCGCAGCCTAGCGGGGCCGTGCGGTGGCTCAGTGCGAGCGAACAGCGGCGCTTGCTGCGTGTAACAAAGCAGCAACCACACCAGCGCAACAGCGCCGTAATTGTGCTGCTACTACACACCGGCTTGCGCGCCTCTGAATTGTGTGCGCTACAGTGGCGCGATATCTGCATGACCCAGCGCAGTGGCTCGCTGTATGTGCGGCAAGGCAAAGGACAACGCGAACGGCGTCTACCACTGAATACTTCAGCACGCACGGCTATGCAGCAATTGGGGTATGAGCATCATGCTCATAGCAGTGAATTGCTGCTGCAAGGGCAACGAGGGGCGCTCGTGGCTCGCAGCTTGCAGCGCATTGTAACGCACTGCGGGCGGCAGGCTGATATTACACAGCTGTCGCCACACCGTTTGCGGCATACGTTTTGTAAAAATCTGATTGATGCCGGCGTTGGCTTGGAGGTTGTCGCACGGTTGGCTGGGCATGCCAACATTCAAACCACGCGGCGCTATTGCGAGCCGGGTTGGCAGGATTTAACAGCGGGTGTGGCGATGTTG
>JBCCEX010000173.1:0-2492 GCA_039030035.1 Myxococcota bacterium | reverse complement strand
TGCTGTAGTTGGTGCTAGCCGACAGCAGCTCATGCAGCCCCTTTTTTGTATCGGTATTGGCGCGCGTTAGCAGCTGGTGAATCAAATAGTTGTCGCTGGTGTTGACCCAGTGCAGCCCGGGCTGCTTTGTTGGTTGCGACACATAGCGAATCACCGACCAAGGGTTATAAACCTCTACCGGCCGGTCTTGGCCAAAGCGGTAACCGTCGTAAGCTTGACAAATGGTATCAAAACGGTCAGACAGCTCACGCCGCTGCAACAGCTGCTGCACCTCCTGCTGGGTAAAACCAAAGCGGGTTGCGTAGCGATCGTCTAACACACCAAAGGTGCCTGGGTTGTTGAGATCAGAAAAAATATCCTCTTTGGCCACGCGCAAAATACCGGTGAGCACAGCCCGATGCAAAAAATGGCTATCTTTGAGACAATCACCCAGCAGCCCCTTCATGAGATCGCGCATCTGCTTATAGTAGCCGTGCTGGTAGGCCGCCTGCATAGGGGCATCGTACTCATCAATCGCTATCCACGGCGCCAGGTTGTTGTGCTTGAGGGTGAGCAATTTTGTTAAAATAACCAAGGTTTTCTCACACTCCACAGGCAAAGCCTGCTCTTGTGCCACCCTGTCTAAAATACGCTGTTGACTAGGTGATAGTTGATCCACCGGCGCATCTTGGCACGTGTGTGAAACCAGATCTGCCAGCAGGTTACGTAGTTTCCAAAAGGCATCTTTCCAGTTGCTTTGTTTGATGGTACGAAACGAGATGAATAATACCGGCCGCTTGCCACGCTCTTGCTGATACTGCTGCGGCGCTTTGCCAATGGCCAGCCCCGCAAATAGATCCTCTTTGTCACTGGCCGGCTGCCGTAAAAAACGGCACAGCATATCGAGGTTGATGGTTTTACCAAACCGCCGCGGGCGGGTGATGAGCGTGACATCGCCGCGAACATCAAGAAATTCTTTGATAAACAGCGTTTTGTCGACAAAGCAGTAACCCTCTTGCCTTAATTTGGCAAAATCCGACACACCCACGGGCATGCTGCCGGTTGGATTGACAATGGGGTTGTGTGGTGCAATGTCGCTCATACCCACTATGTTACATCATGACTCGACATTCCGCTCATTCCACAAAATTTCTCGAATTAGAGAGTAAAAACACAATTTAACGGAATGGACTTAGCAACTTTGTATGCGGGCGCTGGCGCATGATATGGTAAAAAATATGCAACGCTTTTTTAATACAGCCGGCCCATTAAATGCTGCAAATCACTATGTGCTCGATCCTCTGTCACGTTGGGATCTGTCCGAAGTGCTCACTTTGATTGACCAGGAGAAATATTTTGTGGTGCACGCCCCGCGGCAAACTGGTAAAACAACCTGCCTGCGCGCCCTGGCCGACTACCTCAATCAACAAGCAGAACATGTCTGCCTGTACATTTCGGTTGAGCGAGCGCGTACAGCGGGTGCAGATATCGACCGCGGCTTGCAGGCGATTATGGTAGAGCTAGCCCGCCGTGCCGAGGCGGCTTTGGGCGATACCTGGGTGCGCGACAACTGGCCAACCATCTTTGACAACGAGTTTGCCGAAGGGGTGCTCATGGGCACGCTGCAAAAGTGGTGTCGCCATAGCAGCAAGCCCATTGTGCTGCTCATTGACGAAATCGATTCGCTGGCAGATATGACACTGCTGTCGGTGCTGCAGCAGCTGCGCAATGGGTATTGCGACCGCATCGATACGCCGTTTCCACAAACAGTGGTGCTGTGTGGCATGCGTGATATACGCGACTACGACATGCAGCTTGACAAGAGCAAAAGCAGTGGCCCGGGGCCGAGCCCGTTTAATATTAAATCCGATTCGTTGCGGCTGGGAGATTTTTCGTTGGACAACATTGCTACTTTGTACGCACAGCATACGCAGCAAACCGGGCAGCAGTTTGCCGATGGTGTGTGCGAGCAGGTGTTTGCGCTCACACAGGGGCAGCCTTGGTTGGTGAATGCGTTGGCTTATGATGTCTGTTTTCGCGACAAAGCAGGCCGCGACCGCAGCAAAACCATTACGCTGCAAGATATTGAGTTGAGCAAAGAGCGCATGATTCAGCGGCGCGAAACGCACTTAGAGCAGTTGATGGCCAAGCTGCAGCACAAGCGAGTGCATCGGGTGATAGAGCCAATTTTACAAGGAGGAGGGCCTTTGGTTCGCAGGCAAGACGTCGAGTATGTCGTAGACTTAGGCTTACTCAAGCAGGCGCCCAACGGGGAGCTGACGTTTAGCAACCCCATCTATCGCGAGATTATTCCCCGAGAGTTGTCTGCTGATTTTCAAATGAATGTCAAGCTGCAGCGCCCCAGCTATGTCGACTCCGAAGGCCAGCTATGCACGCAAGGGCTGTTGCAGGAGTTTCAACAATTTTTTCGCGAAAACTGCGACAGCTGGCTCGAGCAGTTTCAGTACAAAGAGGCAGGTCCCCATTTGATTTTGCAGGCGTTTTTGCAACGC
>JBCCEX010000172.1:0-2508 GCA_039030035.1 Myxococcota bacterium | reverse complement strand
GAGAAGAGGACGATTTTTTGCCTTTAACCTGTGAGTATGTAGAAAAAAGCTATGCAGCAGGTCGTATTCCGGGTGGGTATCTCAAACGCGAGGCAAAGCCGAAGGATTCTGATATTTTAGTAGCACGCATTATTGATCGATCGATTCGGCCGCTGTTTCCCAAAGGGTTTGCACAAGAGCTGCAGGTGATTGCTACGGTGCTGTCGCACGACGGCCGACACAGCACAGATATTATGGCTCTATGTGGTGCCTCGATGGCGCTGCATGTGAGCTCTATTCCATTTGCACAAAATTGTGGGCCTATTGCAGGGGTGCGTGTTGGGCGTGTTGCTGGTCAGTTGTGTATCAATCCCACGCAAGAACAGAGGCAAAAATCGGATCTTGAGCTGGTTGTGGCTGTGTCGCGTCAAGGCATTGTGATGGTTGAGGGAGGCGGTAACGAAATTCCAGAAGCCGACATGATCGAGGCGCTGTTTTTTGCTTTGCAGGAGGGGCAAAAGGTGGTGCAGGCGTGTGAAGAGATGCGCCAGAAGCTGGGTGTAGAGAAAATGAGCTTTGAGCCCGAGCAGATTGATGAGGCGCTGTACAAAAAGACAAAAAAGGCTGCATTGGCACAGGGGCTGCAGGCAGCTGCCAAAACAAAAGCAAAACATGAACGTAACCAAGCGCTCAACGACGTGCAGCAAAAAGCGGTTGATCAGTTGTGCCAACAGTGGGATGAAGAGCAGGCATGTACCTATCGGCCTCTTGCTCAAAAATACTTTTCACAAATCAAAAAAGAGTGCATTCGGCAGATGATTGTCAACGACAAGAGGCGACTCGATGGGCGAGGTGCCACCGATGTTCGCCCCATTTGCTGTGAGGTGGGTGTATTGCCCAAAGCGCACGGCTCTGCTGTGTTTACACGAGGTGAAACACAGGCGTTGGTGAGCATTACGCTAGGAACACGCGACGATGAGCAAAAAATCGACTCTCTCAGCGGAGAATATTATAAGCGCGTGATGCTGCACTATAACTTTCCGCCCTTTTCTGTAGGTGAGGTGCGTGGATTGCGCGGTACCTCGCGTCGCGAGATCGGCCATGGAGCGCTGGCTGAGCGTGCCATTACCAATATGATTCCGGTCAATATGCCCACATTTCCCTACACGGTGCGCATCGTGTCAGAAATTTTGGAGTCCAACGGCTCCTCCTCCATGGCTACAGTGTGTGGCTCCACGCTGAGTTTGTGGGATGCTGGCATTCAGCTCAAAGGGGGAGTTGCCGGCATTGCCATGGGGCTTATTCAAGAGAAAGATGACATTGTTGTGCTCAGCGACATCTCCGGTGATGAAGATCACCTGGGTGATATGGATTTTAAAGTATGCGGCACCACAGACGGTATTACATCTATTCAGATGGATATCAAAATCGACAGCCTCTCACAAGAGCTGCTGACAACTGCTTTGCAGCAGGCTGCCAAGGGTCGACTCTTCATTTTAAGTGAGATGAAAAAGGCGCTGCCGACAGCGCGCAGCAAATTATCGCACAACGCACCCAGCATTATTACGGTGTCGATCAATCCCGAAAAAATCCGTGATGTCATTGGCCCAGGTGGTCGCATGATTCGCGATATCACCGCCCGTACAAAAGCCAAAATAGATATCAGCGACAACGGCTTGGTGCAAATTTGTGGCCCAGATGTGGCCAGCGCGCGGCAGGCTAAAGAGATTGTTGAAGAGCTCACGCGCGAGGCCCAGATAGGCTGTATCTACACAGGATTTGTCAAAAAAGTGATGGATTTTGGTGCCGTGATTGAGCTGTTTCCTGGTACAGAGGGCTTTTGCCATGTCTCAGAGCTGGCTAACGAGCGCGTTGCCCGCACCAGCGATGTGCTGCAAGAGGGCGATGAGGTCAATGTAGTCGTCATTGGCATAGAACGCGACGGCAAAATACGTGTTAGCCGCAAACGCGCCCTAGGCAAACAGGTAGTGCAGCAAAAGGCTTAGTGCTGCTGCATTATGATGATTCACCTTTCACCCAAGCCGTTACCTGCCGCACCGGCTCGCCCTGCATGGTGTTGATCGTTGATGGTTTTGCCTTGCGCAGTGTGCGCATAGTCTTGCAGCAAGCTTTCGGTAAAGGCTTCGCGTACCTCTAGGTTGGGGTAGTCTAGAATGTAGGGGGAAAAATAGCTCTCTAGCTCTTGCTGTGTGTAGCCTAATAGCATGTCGTATTGCGGGTGTAGTGTGATATCGTTGAGGTTGCTCAGCCCCGAAAACACCGATACATGGGCCACTTTGCTCACGCCGGTGACCATGAGAAAACGCAGGTTGCCGCCTTGTGCCTTCAGCACGCTATAAAAGTCTTTGAGAATTTGTCGATTGGCTTCGGCCACCTGCAGGTTGTGGTTCCACTCCTGCGCGTTGCTACCGCGTATGTGATCCACCAACGGAGCGTCGTATTCGTCGACGAGCAGCACCGGCTGTGCCTCTTTGCTCAAGTAGCGAATGGTGTCGCGCAGCAGCCCTG
>JBCCEX010000171.1:0-2622 GCA_039030035.1 Myxococcota bacterium | reverse complement strand
TCCTGCTGCGCCGACATCACAAAATCTTGCGCCGCCTGCTTGACAACATAGCTATGTAGACCCTGACGCGCGGACTGCGGTTGATTTGAAGCACGGCTTATCCCAGAAGGCTGCTGCTTCATTATCTACAGCAGAAGAACCAGGAGCACGGGCTGCACTTTTTTGTGGCAGGTTTTTGTATCGGTGTGACTGTGGCAGGAGCATGCTGCCACCGGTGCCCAGCAAACTCAGAGATCACATCGGCAATATCCGACGACACAAGACGCTTAAAGGCCGACTGTAACACAGCTAACTGGTTTTGCTGTGCAACATGCAAGGTTTCAGCCAAGGTGTCATGCCCGTTGTCTCGGGCAAGATCCACAGCAGTGTTTCCATCGCTGTCTAGTAGATACAACAGTGCCCCTTGCTCAAGCAACAAAAGACAAACCTGCGTATGCCCCCCTGCAGCTGCATAATGCAGCGGTGTTTTTTCTGTATTGTCTTGGATGTGTACGTTAGCTTCACGCCCAATAATCAAAACGCGAACAATCTTAGCATTTCCCCGTTCACAAGCATAATGAACAGACGATTTTCCATACCGGTCCTGTACATCAGGATTTCCACCGCGCCATAGAAAAAAACTTTGAACATCTTGGGCACTCCCAGTGCGAACTGTCTGAATCAAACTAACATCATCTGCTGCGCGAGAAATAGCCAACGGTTTTAGAAATTGTCCCCCATACATCGCGCCTGCTGAACCGGCAAACAACCAAAAGATACCCACACTTATCCATGAACTAAATCGCATCATGATCCCATCATGCAACTTCTGAACCCTTCTGACAAGAACATGGACCACTTTATTATATTGTATACCCTGAACAGTCTCTCTCTTTTTGCCGGCTGCTCATACAAACACCCGCATCTGTGCACTGTTGTAACAATTGATTTAATTTTGTGCTCTTAGGTACACTCATACATGACCTAGAGTAACATTTTTAAACAAGTCTGTTCTTTTTTCCCTGTTTTTTACACAAACACCCGCACCTGTGTATTGTCTGCGTCTTGAGGCTGCTGCAATAACGGCAGCGCGACCCGATGGGCCATCTCATGGGCATCCAACACATCATCGTGCTGCCCGTCGGGAAACAGCAACACCTCCTCCAACAACGCATCGCAGCTGTTGTCGGCAGGAAAAAATTCTTGATGGCTTTCAAACCGCGCTGCATAGATGCTCATGCGAGAGCGTTTGTCTAAGCGTTGCTGCAAACAGACCAAGGGCAAAGCAGGAGCGCGCTGCAACAGATACTCCCCCAACACCCGCTGATACGCCACCCCTTCCACTCCAACCCTTACACACGGCCCCATAGGGGCTTTGCTCTTCACACACACGGTGTGTTTGTTGTTCATACCGCCAAGAGACATGAAGCGGGGCGGGCGGCTGCAGACGGGGGATGGTTCAACGGGTTTGTTCCGGTTTTGCCCCCATCGCCGTTGTGCCCATTGCCATAGGGTGCTCACTGTGGTCTTTTGCTGTGACTCTGATTTGCAACCACTTCGAATCACATAGGCATCGTGTTGCTGGCCAGAGTTTGAAGAGCTGTTCAAAACCGATTCTGGTTCTCCATACTGCGTTCGCGCAGCAGCAGGCTGGCCGGCAAACAACGCATCGATGTCGCGCTGAGCACAGCGCATTCCCAACACCTGCCCAATGCTTCGTGCGCTGTAACCAGACTTATATAATAGCAGCATCATCTGCTGCTGAAAGCTGTAGTGCCCCCGCACCACATCTAACGTGTAGCCTCGGCCCTGCGCATCGTACCCTTTAGTCACCAGGGCAAAGTAGTCGTGCTGCTGCCCCTGGCCAATGGCTACATCTACCCCTTGCACAATTGTCAGCTGGCTCACATCCAAATCAGCTCGGTCGTAATACCGAATGTCCCCCTGTCGAAACACCTTGCCCTGCATCAATGCACAGTCGTTTTGATACTGCGCATTGAACCGAATGCTGCCCATACGCTGCCGCTTACGCTGCAACCACTCCACTGAAAACTTTTGCGGCCACAGCGAGCGACCATCGGGTTGCAATGCCTGCAGTTTGAGAAAGGAGGAAGAAGGCAATGCAGCCTTCTGTTCATCCTTACCCTGTTGCAAATCGACTTTACCCTTGCCCAACGTGTCCTGTTTCTCTTGATGCCCAGGCTTCTGTTCACCCCTGCCCTTTTCCGAAACCCTCCTGCCTGCGCCCGACGTGCCTTGTCCCTCATCACGCCCAAGCCCAGCAAACACGCTTAGCGTGTGGTTGTAGAAGTCGTTGGGGTGGTAACGTGTGCCGGTCAAGATGCGACACCCCTGCGGTTGTAGGGTGGGGTCTAGGCTCATGTGCACCCAATCCTCTAGCTTGTCGCGTTGCCCTTTGGTGCGGGCGTTGTCTTCGTTGACCAGGTCATCAATGAGGTGCACATCGAAGTGCAGGCCGACCACAGCGCCGGAGCAGCCGCGCGCCGTAATTGTCGCCTCCTTGCTGGTGCGGGTTCGCCCTGCAACAGACAACTCCCCTTGACGCCAGCAAGAGGGGTCGACCAAATCTCCAAACAGATGCCGCAACGTCGCGTTGCCTTGCAGGTGGGTCTTGATTTCGCG
>JBCCEX010000170.1:0-2673 GCA_039030035.1 Myxococcota bacterium | reverse complement strand
ATGGTGCGGGCAGGCGAAGCTTCAGGAACACTCGATGTGGTGCTGCAGCGGCTGGCAGACTTTACCGAAAGCCAAGCAAACTTACGATCAAAGGTGATTGGTGCCCTCACCTACCCCATGGTGATGATGCTGGTTGCTTTGGTGGTATTAGGCATCATTCTCACCACGGTGGTGCCGCGCATGACACGCATTTTTGAACACAGCAACATGACACTGCCCCTCATTACACGCTTTATGCTAGGGGTCAGTGAGTTTATGCAGAGCTATTGGTGGCTGCTGATTATATTGGCCATTGTTGCTGGCTATATCTTCTCGCGCTGGAAAACAACCGAAACCGGTCGAGCAAAATGGGATCGCCTGTGCCTGCAGCTGCCTGTGTTTGGCCCCATTATTCAGATGGTTGCCGTAGCGCGGTTTGCCAGAACCCTCTCTACGCTGCTGTCTAGCGGTGTTCCTTTGCTAACCACGCTACAAATTGTGCGCAATGTGGTTGCTAGCGAGCCGCTAGAGCAGGCTGTCGATGCGGTGCGTGACGCGGTGCGTGAAGGGGAAGATATTGCAACCCCACTGCGCAAAAGCGGTCTGTTTCCGCCAATGGTCACACATATGATCGCTATTGGTGAGCGCTCGGGCCAGCTTGAAGAGATGCTCAAACGTGTTGCCGGCACTTACGAACAACGGGTCGACGGGCAGGTTAGCATGCTGACAAGTCTACTCGAACCGATTATGATTGTATTGATGGGAGGAATTGTCGGAATTATTTTGTTTTCTGTGTTGTTACCTATGATGCAGATGTCGCAGTTGGCGGAGTAATAACAAAGAGGGAGGAAACATTTATGAAACCATACCAGATGCAACAATTATCACCACAAAACAGGGCAGCCAGCCAATCGGTTTTATCCCGATCTGTAAGAGGGTTTTCGCTGATTGAAATTATGGTTGTGCTGTTACTAATGGGCTTGGCCGGTGGACTTGTCACCACCTATGTAACGCGCCAGCTGCAGCAAGGGCGCGTGCGTGCCGCAACAACGCAGGTCCGTTCGTTTGATAGCTCCATTGAGTTGTACAACCTCACCCACTACAAGTACCCCAATAACCTGCAAGAGCTGCTCGAAAAGGGCATTCTCAAAGAGATTCCCAAAGATCCTTGGGGCAAAAACTACCAGTATCAGGTTCCTGGAAGTGTCAACAAGAAGGGCTTTGATGTATACACCATCAACCCCAGCACAGACAAAAAGATTGGCAATTGGGAAAGCTCAGAGTAAAGCAGCTCTCTTTAACACGCTGTCGCAGCCATATCATCACCCTACCCGGCTTTACGCTGCTGGAGGTGATGATTGCTTTGCTGCTGGTGGCACTTCTTATGAGTGTTGCCATCCCCACATTCAACAGCTATTCGGGCGTTAATTTACGCAAAAGCGCCAGCCAACTGCAGGGCATTGTGCAAGATGTCTACAACCGCGCAGCATTGTCGGGGCAAACACACCGCCTGGTGTTTGACTTAGATAAACAGAATTTTTGGGTTGAGTTCACACCACAGCAGTTTCTATTGCCACAAGAGCGACAAGATCAACAACAACGCAAAGAGGCCGAACAAAAAGCGGCCGAACAAGAAGAGAAGCGGCAACAAGAAAAAAATCAGCTACCAAGTGGTCAAACAGGGCCGGTGCGCTTCACCCCCATTGCTGACAAACTGGGAACCCCCCGAAAATTTGAACCAGGAGTACGCATTGTCAAGGTTTGGGCCGACCACTTAGAAGATTGGGTGGCTACCGGCAACGTCACCATCACCTTTTTTGCCGATGGCTATGTGCAAAAGGCCTTTGTGGTGCTAGAGGGCACAACAGGCGCAATAACAGTGATATCTGAACCCCTCACCGGTGAAACACAGGTCGAAACGCAAGAGCCTACTATTGAGAAGTCATCTTGACGCCAATATACACACCTATAGCATGACTCTCCCCACCATGTCGCGCTTGCTATAGCGCAGCACAACCATACAATTGCCGATCGACACCGCCAACATGACGGTATTTACGGCGCTGTCTCCCCCAAATCAGGCAGCTTTGACATGCCACGGGTCTGCATGCTGTCAGCCCAACCCATGCGCAGATGGTACGACTGTATCAAGGCAGCATACTCCCACTGAATCTGTTTCATGAGCATGCTGTGCTTGGCACGCGAATCAAAAGCAATCAGATGCTGCAGCTCCTCTTTTTAAACTCGCCATCCAAAGAACGATAGTCAAATGTCAACGTATCTACATTAGCATAAAAATCATCTATAAAACCAAGCTGCTCTTCAAATCTCTCCTCGCTGAAAAAACCCATATCACTCAACAGCTTTTTCCCCTTTTCAGCAAGAGCCTTGATCGATTTTACCGTTGTTATAACGGTACCCACCGTCGTAGAAACAGCAGCAATCGCTGGCATGACTGCACCAAGAACAACAGCTGCATCTGTACCAAAAATAGCAACAGCGGGCTAGGCAATCAAGCAAGAGGCTACCACAGCTTTTAGAACGCAATGCTTGAGCTTACCCAAAACACCCTCCGTTGCCTTTATAAAGCATAACAATTGATATATAGTATTTTATTTCCAGTAGCGATAATTTTATTTAATTAATCTGCCCTGTATTCCATTTTGAATTTCATTAAATATTAACATTGTTAGT
>JBCCEX010000169.1:0-2677 GCA_039030035.1 Myxococcota bacterium | reverse complement strand
TGCAGGTTTCTGTTCATCCTTACCCTGTTGCGAATCGATTTTACCCTTGCCCAACGTGTCCTGTTTCTCTTGATGCCCAGGCTTCTGTTCACCCCTGCTCTTTTCCGAAACCCTCCTGCCTTCGCCCGACGTGCCTTGTCCCTCATCACGCCCAAGCCCAGCAAACACGCTGAGCGTGTGGTTGTAGAAGTCGTTGGGATGGTAACGTGTGCCGGTCAAGATGCGACACCCCTGCGGTTGTAGGGTGGGGTCTAGGCTCATGTGCACCCAATCCTCTAGCTTGTCGCGTTGCCCTTTGGTGCGGGCGTTGTCTTCGTTGACCAAGTCGTCAATGAGGTGCACATCGAAGTGCAGGCCGACCACAGCGCCGGAGCAGCCGCGCGCCGTAATTGTCGCCTCCTTGCTGGTGCGGGTTCGCCCTGCAATAGACAACTCCCCTTGACGCCAGCAAGAGGGGTCGACCAAATCTCCAAACAGATGCCGCAACGTCGCGTTGCCTTGCAGGTGGGTCTTGATTTCGCGCACAAAGCTTTCGGCCTTGGTGGATGTGCTGGAGGCAATCAACACCCGAATGTTCCGATTGTGTAAGATCAGCCACAGCGCAAAACAGACTGTGGCCAAACACGACTTGCCGAACCCCCGAGGGGCTAACAAAAGCCCTTCGGACTGGCGTTGGTACAGCGTGTGGCAAAAGGTCAACATCTGCCGATGAAATGGCTGCAGCTGCAAGCCCAGCACCTGAGTGGCCAGCAAATCGAGACGACCCGATAGAATCTCCGCCTTTAAACGCAGCTGCTGCTGTTGTTGAGCGTCTACAGCAAGCCCACGCATGCCACTAGCGGATCATCGCACCGCCCGTTAAGAACGGCTATCGCGGCGCACGGGCGATGACAGCACAGCAGACTTGGTCTCGCGCGGCACCGGAGAGGGCAGCCCAATGAATTTTACATGACACCCCATGCCTTGCTGCCCCGCTGCCGAGACCAGTACCCGACGCATCGCTTCCAGCGTCTTGCCCTCTGCACCAATCACACGCCCGCTGTCTTGGTGGGTTAATCGGTGCAGCTTCACCTCAAACACACAGGTCTCGCTGCCGCGCAACTCCTGAACCTCCACACACTCGGGTTGCCGCACTAAGCTATGCAGCATGGTCGTTAACACCTGCTTCAAATTGGGTGCCTCTGAACACTCCTTCATGACACCTCCTCGGGGTGCCAAGAAGAGCAAGACTGCACACAAGACGGGGGCGATTGTGCGCCCCCTTCCTGCAACATCCAGGGATCTAAAAACCCGCGCAGGCGCAACGGGCCGCGGTTGACGGGGTAGCGATGCCGCTTACGCTGGACTCCTCGCTTCGATGGATCGCCGCAAGCCAAGCGGGTATTGCCCTCTACAGTCACAAAGCGCTGTGCGTTGAGAACCTCTACAACGATGCCGGCATGACCTGATTGCGTCGGTTCATCTGCATTGTAGCGCTGCCACACAGCCACAAAGCCAGGTTGCGGCTCTCGGCGACGTTGCTGTTGGGGCGTGTGATCCCACGCGGTCATCACGTGTTGTGTCGCAAACACACAATGGCGCCCTTGCGAACGACTGCGTTGCAGCAGCCGGTCGTACAGCAGGTCTGCTTGCTTCAGGCAATACTGCACAAACGCCATGCACCAGGCCACACGCTCAATGCGGTCGTTCCACCCCTGAAACAACGACACCACTTGACCACAGTGCCGCCCTCCCTGGGCGCTGACTCCCTGCCAGCGCTCTGCCTCATGCACCAACAAACGACGCTTGAGGGCAGGGCCTGCAGCAAAGGGCCCATGGCTGTCAGATACAATAGATAAATCGCTAGAGAAGGTGTTGCACTCCATCCGTGTTCCTCCACCTTGCGATGAGAAAGCAGGACAGGACACCTGCAAGGCACTCTACATTTTGTCATAGGACACTCCACCTGCACGTGTCAAGCAGATTCTGACGAAAACCAGGCAGGATGATCGCCACAGGGGTGCTCTATTTCTTGTCAGCAGCTAAACGCTTCTCCTGCGGTTGACCTGTTTTCTGCCTACGCCTCGGTGTGTCTGTGCAAGGAGTTTCAAGATCCTCTCTTAACTCGGTGACACGAGACACAGACAGCTTGGTCACATGGGCAATCGCTACTTCGCTTAAGCCAACGCGAAGCAATGCGCAAGCCATCTGCTCAGGGGACATCCTCGGCTGGCTATCTTCTTCTTCTTTTTGACGAGGTAACATTCTTTTCTCCGATGCATTCTAATACACAGGGCTTGCAACCCCATGGAATGAATTGATTATGTGTCACGAGCGGCAGTGGAAATCACTACATAAAGCAACTCTACTCTCTCCATACGCAAACACAACACAATGCAGCATTTTTTGCAAAAAAACATCGCAAAACCTCTCAAGAGACGAAACAACTTCTTGCACAGTTCCACCTACTTTGTAACGATGTTGTCACCAATAAACAACACAAAAAGGAATCTCATGTTTGTTCAAGAAATCACCTCAACATCTGTTCTCCGCTTGCATAAGCAAGCAATTTCTTGCATGGGTGCCGGCAACATCGACCAGGCCGTAACATGTTTGCAAAAAGCCTTACACGTGCTCAAACACAGCTCGGAACCAGACAGTGAACTCATCATCAGCTACCACCTGTTGAGCAAAATGC
>JBCCEX010000168.1:0-2713 GCA_039030035.1 Myxococcota bacterium | reverse complement strand
GCATCGGTGAGCTGAATCTCGCCTGCTGTTGTGGCGGTTTGCTGCTGCAAAAAGGGCCAAATTTCGGCGCAAAAGAGGTAGCGCCCTAAAATAGCTGGCAGCAGCGGTAGCGAGCCGGGCGCCGGTTTTTCTACGGTTTTTTCAATTATCAACGTGCCCGATGCATCTTGTTGGCCCAGCACCACGCCGTAGTGCTGCATCTGCTGTTTGGGTACCTGCACCAGCCCCACCTGCGGTATGCCGCTGCGGTTAAAGGCGTTGATCAGCTGCTGTGTGGCGTTGTGCTGTTGGCTGTGCTGCTGCCGTATCAGCACATCACCCAGCAGCACAACAAAGGGCTCATCGCCAGCAAATTGGCGTGCGCACAGCAGTGCATGCCCCAAACCACCGGCGGTTGGCTGGCGAATGCTGCAAAAAGAGACATTGCGCTGTAGCTGCTGCAGCTGCTTGGCTTGCTGCTGTTTTCCTTGCTGTAGCAACAGCTGCTGCAGCTGCGTATGGCGATCAAAAAAATCATCAATGCTGGTTTTGCCGCGGGCAATCACAAAAGCGATCTCCTCAATACCCGCCTGCACCGCCTCGTGTACCACAAAGTCGATCACCGGTCGATCTACCAGCGGCAGCATCTCTTTGGCAATTGTTGCTGTTACCGGCAGCAGGCGTGTGCCTAATCCAGCAACAGGCAAGATAGCTTTGCGCACGCGGTGGTGTACAATAGATCTCATGGTGTTAAACAAACAGGGTCGTAAACCTCAAAGTGACCTGGCACAACACCATCAGCTTACGCCGGAGAGAAGATGACAGCAATGCATAGTTTCAACAAATGGGCAGTCGTGTTATCGATTGGGGTACCAATTTTGACAATGTCAGGTTGCACACAACATGCGCTACGCCCCGCCACCGCTGTGCCGCATGCGCCCGCACAGCCAAGTAGCAACATAGAAATTGCCCTGGCAAACGCTGAAAACCATTTTTTGGCAACGCAGCGTTACCGCCTCAAAAACGGCCTGCAGGTGATCTTGCATCACGACAACCGCCTACCGCAAGTGGCTGTGAATGTTTGGTATCGCGTTGGCGCAAGCGACGAGCTGGCACATCAAAGCGGCTTGGCTCACCTTTTTGAGCACCTTATGTTTGAGGGCAGCAAACATGTGCCGCAAGAGGGCCACTTTCGCTTTTTAGAGGAGGCCGGCGCCACACAGGTGAACGGCAGCACCGGTTTTAGCCGCACCAACTACTACGAGGTGGTGCCGAGTCAGCAGCTAGAGTTGGCCTTGTGGCTAGAGAGCGACCGCATGGGCTTTTTGCTAGATGTGCTATCGCAAGACAAGCTCGACGAGCAACGCCGTGTTGTCAAAAACGAGCGGCTGCAGCGTGTTGACAATCGCCCCTATGGCCTAGCCGACGAAAACGCCTGGCAAGCTCTTTTTAGCGACGACAACCCCTACTATGGCCAAATCATCGGCAGCATAGAAGCTCTCAACGCCGCCACCCTAAGCGATGCCTTCACCTTTTTTCAAACCTTCTACACCCCCGCCAACGCCACACTCACCATCGCCGGAGATTTTGACCCCAAAACAATTCGCAAGCAGGTGCAACACTACTTTGGCAGCCTCAAAGGTGCCAAAGCCCCCAGCAGACCCACCATTGAGCCGCCCAAACTCTCCAACGAAATACGCCTGTATGAGCTAGAAAACCTAGGCAAGCTCACCAAAGTGATCATGCACTACATCACCCCCAAACTGTTTGCCCCCGCCGACGCCGAATGCGACGTGCTCGCCCACCTACTCACCGGTACCCGCTTTGGCCGACTCACCCGCGCCCTCATGCACGATCGCCAATTGGTCAATTCAGTAACCAGCTACCAAAGCTCCTACCAACACCTATCTGTTTTCACCATTCAAGCCCTCATTCTCCCCCAAACAGACCCACAACAAGAGACCCAAGCCGTTATCGATATCATCGACGAAAAAATTGCCGACCTCATACAACACACCGCCACCCCCCAAGAGATCCAACGCGCCATCAACTACTTCTACACCAACCGCCTCTTCTCACTACAACGCCTCAACCACCGCGCCGACCAACTACAATCATACAACTACTACCTAGGCACCCCCCAAGGCCTACAAGCCGACCTAAGCCGCTACACCAAAACAACCCCCCAAGCCATTACCAATGTTGTGCAACAATACCTAAAACCCAACCAACGCGTCGTGCTTATTGCTCAAGTGCCCGCTGCCCCCAAACCCAAACAAAAGCAGCCGCCAAAAACAACTTTATAGCCAACAAAGCAGTCGTCACAAAACATCCAGATGAAGATCTACACATTTTCAATTTCTGTCGTATAATGATCCTTGTGTTTTGTCATTGTGGACAAAACATGATCAACCTATAAACGGTTGCATAGCAGCTGTTTTATTGACAGGAGCAAGGATGCAACAGTATCTAACGCTTGATTTTGCTATTGTCGCTGCTTATCTATTGTTGACTCTTGTTGTTGGGCTTATTACCGGGCGTGGTATCAAGACCATGAAAGATTATGTGATTGGTGACCGTAAAAGGCTTACGACGCCTGTGTTGGTAGCTACATATTTTGCTACCGTGGTAGGCGCGGGTACTGTTGTAGGTTCGGTTGAAAAGATTTTTGCTGGAGGAATCATTTGGGTGTGTGCCGGGTTAGGTGCTGCTTTTGAAAGAATGTTAATAGCTT
>JBCCEX010000167.1:0-2766 GCA_039030035.1 Myxococcota bacterium | reverse complement strand
CCCAGCATGGTTCACTTTCCCTTTTTCTCTTATTATACCATTCTTCTGCTGTGTTAGCAGCAAAGATATGGAACGCTTCGGGAACCGCAAACTCTCTTAGAACCGAATCTGGTGATCCAGTTTTTTAATGCGTCGGCCCTGGTGCCGATCATGGCACCATACAGACTTAGCTGGCTGTTATGATATAATCACAGTCAATGAAGACCGACAGCAACACATACAAACAGGTGGCTGTTAACAGGCGCAAGCTGCAGCATATTGACATGATTCAACAAGATCCACTTGTTGATCGCAGCGGCCATTACTTCGATCAGATTCACCTTACACACCGTGCGCTGCCCGAAATCGATTTAGATGCGGTCGATACACAGGTGGAGTTTATGGGCAAACGCCTTGCTTTTCCGCTGCTCATCTCCTGCATGACGGGCGGTGATCACGACAAGCTACATACCATTAATCGCAACTTGGCCACGGCAGCGCAGCAAGCAGGCGTGGCGATGGGGGTTGGATCACAGCGGGTGATGTTTACACAGCCACAAGCACAAAAGAGTTTTCAGTTGCGCCCATATGCACCCCATGCACTGCTATTTGCCAACTTGGGAGCGGTACAGCTCAACAACGGCATAGATGCGGCTGCATGCCAGCAGGCGATCGATACCGTAGGCGCCGATGCGCTGTATTTGCATCTCAACCCACTCCAAGAGGCGGCCCAGCCAGAGGGCGACACCAATTTTGGTCAACTGGCAGCACGCATTGCGGCAGTGGTACGCGATGTGCGCCAACCGGTGGTGATCAAAGAGGTGGGTGCCGGTGTCAGCGAGGCCGATGCACAGCTGCTGCTGCAGTGTGGTGTAACCACAATCGACGTAGCCGGCAGCGGTGGCACATCGTGGAGTCGCATTGAGCATCATCGCCATAGCAACCAACAAAGCAGCGTGGGCGAACTGCTGCAAGACTGGGGCATTCCCACACCCATTGCTTTGCACAACCTGGCCCATTTGCGCCCACGGCTCACGCTCATTGCCTCTGGCGGCATTCGATCGGGTGTCGATATGGTTAAGGCGATGATCTTAGGGGCATCGCTGTGCGGCATGGCCAAGCCCTTTTTGCAGCCAGCTATGGAATCGGTGCATAGTGTACTCAAGCTGATTCGTACGCTGCAGCGGCAGTTTCAAGTTGCCATGTTTTTGTTGGGGATAAAAAATGTGCAACAGCTACAAGGAAACAGACAATGCATTCGTCAATGGGGCCATCTGTGAAACAAAACAGTTCGCTGGCAGCAGGGATTGACCAGATCAGCTTTTACACGTCGCCCTACTATCTGCCGCTCACACTGCTAGCGGCGCAACGTGGCGTTGACCCCAACAAATACCTCGTGGGGCTGGGGCAAGAGACCATGGCGGTGCCGGCGCCAGACGAAGATGCCGTCACTCTGGCAGCCAACGCTGCCCACCCGCTCATGCATAGAAGCGACCCACACAGGTGCGACCCGCAGCACATTGGGCTGCTGCTGTTTGCCACCGAAAGCAGTGTTGACCAATCTAAAGCCGCTGGCCTGTTTGTGCACAAACTGCTCAAGCTGCCTGCACGCTGCCAAGTGATTGAGCTCAAGCAGGCCTGCTACGCCGGCGCCGCAGCACTACGCTACGCCACCCGCTGGGCGCAAGATAACCCCCACAAAAAAGCGCTGGTACTCACGGCCGACATTGCTCGCTATGAGCTCAACAGCCCCGGCGAACCGACACAAGGCTGCGGCGCTGTTGCCTTATTGGTATCGGCAAACCCTCGTGTGCTGGCCCTCGATAGCAGCAGCGGATTCTACGCCCAAGAGGTGGCCGATTTTTGGCGCCCCAACCACAAGCAGGAGCCGATATTTGACGGCAAGTACTCCGCCAAAATGTACCTAACCGCCGCCTGGAACTGCTGGCAGCACTACACACAGCAAACCCAACGCCAACTACACCAACTAGCACGCGTGTGCTACCATCTGCCCCTTACCAATATGGCCTGCAAAGCACATGCCTACCTCATGACACATATCAGCAGCCACAAACCCAACGAAGCACAGCTGATGCAGCAGATCGCCGACACCCTACCCTACAACCGCCTCACCGGCAACACCTACACCGCCTCACTATTTGAGAGTCTCACCTGCTTGCTAGACAGATGCCAGCAAGATCTTGGCAACCAACGCATCGGCCTATTTGCCTACGGCTCAGGCTGCATGGGCGAATTTTTCAGCGCCGTGGT
Organism: Myxococcota bacterium; assembly: GCA_039030035.1. GTDB lineage: Bacteria > Myxococcota > UBA727 > UBA727 > JABDBI01 > JBCCEX01. The sequence goes on along the minus strand of JBCCEX010000167.1, from coordinate 516 downwards.
GCAGCCCCACTACAAGCAACATCTGCTTACCAATCGGCATCGCAAACTGCTCAACAATCGCACACAAATCGGCTACGACACCTACGAAGCATGGTTTAACAACCGCGCGCTGCAGCAGGGCCCCGATTGCACCTTTGCTGCTAGCCATGCTGGCCCCTTTCGCCTGGCAGCTATCAAGCAGCATAAACGTATCTACGTATCCCAAGCACCGGCGTTATAATGTAACATAGTGGACATGAGCGATACCGTGCAGCATAACCCCATTGTCAATCCAACCGGTAAAGTGCCGGTGGGGATATCTGACTTTGCTGAACTGGTGCAAGAGGACTATTGCTTTGTTGATAAAACGCTGTTTATCAAGGAGTTTCTTGATGTTGGTGGCAAGGTTATGACCTGTACCCCGTTTTGTGGACTCGTAAACTTGAGTACAAACGGAGGTTACAATGGCAAAAATCAGAAAGTACACAAAACAATTCAAACAAGATGCTGTTCGTCTTGCTTTGAGAGGAGATAAAT
>JBCCEX010000166.1:0-2896 GCA_039030035.1 Myxococcota bacterium | reverse complement strand
CTCTTTTGTTTATCAATCGCATGCACCATGCTGGCAGTGTCTGCCCGCAGCTCGTACAAACGGCCCGATTCGCCGCTGCTATTTTACCCATTGGGCATGACACAGGCAGCCAACAACCTTGCCTTTATCTCAAGCAACGCCGATGGCCGTTTTGCCTCAGGAAAGTTGGTGTTTATAGATGCCAAGGCGGCTGCTGACAAATTGCGATCGCAGTACAGCAACGAGAACAAGCGCAGCACCGTGACGATCAAGGACTATGTGCTATCACAAACCGATGTGCCAACACTCTCCTTCTCGCCACAAATTGTGCAAAGTCGCCTGTGGCTAGCCCACCGCCTAAACGATGAAGCCCTCTCTTTTCCACTAACACAGCAAGGCACTTTGGCGTGTAATCCAGCTGCCGTGCAACAAGATTGCAGCAGTCAGCAGGCGCGTGTCTTGCTCAACGCCGACGATCCGGTCAAGCTGATTGCGTTGCAAAACGACACCAGTCAAGTTGTGATGGCTGCTGTATTTGATCACTCACACAAAATACAGACCTTCTCCTATACACCGCAAGAGCCACAAAAAGTAACAGCTGCACAGCCTATTGCACTAAAATCGTTTTTAGAGCCTATCGAAAAGAAAAAAAAGCTCAGTAAACGCATCAAAGATCCTGTTTTTGTTGCCCGAGACATCACACAGCTGGGCAGAGGAAACGATGGACGACTAGCGGTTGTACTCGAAACATTTCCACAAGGAGGGGGAGCTCAATTTTATAGCCCTTATCTGCTCTTATTGCCAACAAAAAATATCCTAGAAAACCAACCACTACAAACATCTGATGGAGAGGTGGTCGATCTCAATGCCCTAACAGGAGCCTTCTCGGTACGAGCCGTTGTCGCCCTGCCCGACAGCAATACTCTTTTTGTGGTCATGCACAAACCCGATATGTTGGTGCGCATCGATTTGAACCCCGCTCGTGTGGTGGCTGCCAGCAACACCACCTGTATCTATCCGATTCAGCTGCAGCTAGACACAGCCAAAAACCTCTACCTGACCTGCTATAAGGGAGACAGTGTGCAGCAGTACAACCCACAAACCCTGCAGGTGCAGCAATCACAATATCTGCCTGGCATCGGACCAGCTGCTGCCGTGATCGACGAGCAGGCAGGTTATCTGTATGTGAGCTCACTGCTCAACGACAGCATTGCTGTTTTAAGCCTACAAGATTTTACATGGTTGGGCAGTGTGATATCCCAACAGCAGGTCGATCGACAGGGGCGTAAACGATGAAACCACAACCATACCCAACCCTCTGCCTGCTGGCACTGGCGGCTTACTGCAGCATCAGCTGCTCGTTTGACAACCGCCTGCGCCTACCACCCGACGTCTCTCCCATTGGCCATGCAACCCTAGCCAGCTGTAGTCCCAACGCCACCGATACCCCCCGCTCATGCCTCATGCTCACCAGCCCACAAAAACAGCAGCTGTGGGCCGTAGATATGCAAACCGGTGGTGTAGTGCCGGCCAACAACCGCTTTTTTCCAGTCACCGTCCCTCTGCAAGCTTTTGCCAGCCGCTTAGCCGCTGTGCCACACCCACCCGGTGCGCCACCCAGCTTACCTTTTGTGTGGGCACTAGATGGCACCACAGGCCGCCTACTGGCTGTTCCTATTCAGGGCGAACAGACCCTGGCTAACCAAACATTCGCCTTCTCCAGCACACAAAAACCGGCAGCCGATGTCGCCCTGTTTACCGATGCCACACAACAAACCAAAGCTCTCATCACTCTACCGCAACAACAGCAGCTGCAGATACTGCCTATCAACAGCACAACCGGGGTTGCCGATGCCAATGCTGCTTTTAGCATCACAGTTGGCAGCAGTCCACAGCAGATCGCCATCGATAACACCGGCAAATGGGCTGTTATGACCGACAGCGACAGCACAAATGTGCAGCTGCTGCCCCTCACAAACCTCTCAGCAAACTCCAGCGTACAGTCGCTTGACGTTGGCCACCCCACCCGTTTGGTTACCATTGGCAACGCCCAACTAGCCCCGCAACAACCGCTACAAACCATTGCCATGGTGGTAGGAGATCTACCGCCAACAAACAACAACGCCCAAACACAAATAACTTGGATCCATCTGCAGCCCGATACAGGCTCCACTATACTGGCCAACTTAAAGATACAAAACAGAGCAACAAACAGCCAAGAGCAGACAACCAACAATAAGAAGATGCAGCAAAAAATCGATCCAAACAAAGGCTTTGTGCAGGCTATCTACATGCCTGCAGGTAAAGATATTTTACCCTGCTGCAGCCACACAACAGAGAATCAAAAACCGTGGGCTGCAGTTGCCACTACCAACGGCACACTCATGTACATTGTTTATGATCAAAGCCAGCTGCACATTAACGACAAAGATACAATCGCAGTATCAGACAAAAACCAACTTGGCCCCGCCGCTGTCAACCCAGTTGCCTTTGTAGGTGGCGAGCTCATACTACCGCCAAACAGCCTACCTCCCAACGGCATGTGCAAACGGCAGATGTTTTTGGTATACCCTTCTCTTGTCGCCTCGTTTTGCGAAGGCAGCAGCTCTTTGCGCCGTCTCTAAAGCTATTACTGCCGCGGAAGATTTGCCTTGCTGATCGTTCGCTGCCGGTTGGGCTGCGGCTTTGTTCCCAAAAGGCGCTTTTTTCGTACAAAGCGTCCCAAAAACTGGCATTATTGATGTAACATGGTGGTTATGAGCGATACCATGCAAGACAACCCCATTGTCAATCCAAGTGGCGGCATGCCTGTGGGGGTATCGGATTTTGCTAAGTTAAGGCAAGACGATTACTGTTTTGTCGACAAGACTCTGTTTATCAAAGAGTTTCTCGATGTCCGCGGTGAGGTCACGCTCAT
>JBCCEX010000165.1:0-2912 GCA_039030035.1 Myxococcota bacterium | reverse complement strand
TGGCGAGCAGCCCCAGAATGTGCCACCACCATGATGTCTGGGTTTTTAAAAAAAAAAAAAATGTCATTGTGGTATTTTTTACACTGTCCAGGTGAATGGCCATCTAGTGGTAACCACTCATGAGGTCAATTTTGCTAAACACCTTTTTACCTGTGCTACCAAGTGCAACTTGGTAGAAAATAATTTTAGATAGATACTCCCTTTCTCCTTTTTCGGCAAATTTCATAGCGTTAAATAAAATACGTTTGAGAACAATTTCCACCACTCCATACCTACCTGAATTCAGATAGACATTGTCAAATTTTTCATAGATAATATTAGGACACTCTTTGTGAATTACTTGTGTAAATTTTGATGCTGCAGATTGTAGCGAAAAAAGATAAATCTGTTTCAGATATTTATAGGGGAAGCGTTGTGTAAGCGTAGCTCCTTGTAGAACGTTTTTTTTGAAGTGTTTGTAGTTATCAAATAGTATGTTTTTTCTGTTGACATACGGATTTATGTTAATTTTTGTGGTCTGTATGAGTGTGTTGATTTTACTTTTAGGGTGCATGGCCTTTGCTTGGTGCGAAAAAGCCAATACAAATAGTGTCAGTGAAAACTGCAACCAATCTCTTTTTGTAAACATGTGAATGCCTCCTGATTTTAAAGCTGTACCTGCTTAGCAAGCTCATCATTCATTATAGATGCTGGTTTGTCAAGAAAGTGATGCAATATCTCTGTATGAAGGTGTGTTTTACGGTTAAACAAAATAATTTTCATCAATTTTAAACTCGGCTTTCATGACATCATGGATTAAAACTTGCGCCTGACCTTGGGTCACGTGGTTACACTGAAAGCACAGCCACATTGTGATGCCTGTTGGGTTTGTGTGTTGGGGCGGGTAACACACAAAGTGTAATCTGAGGTACAATGGTTACCGATTGGCAGTGAGGTGGTAGCGTAGTGAAGCAGAGATACAAGGGCATTACTTTGCTAGAGGTGTTGGTTGCCTTGGCGGTGTTGTCGACCTTTTTGTTTGTGTTGCTCAACACGCAGACCCAGTTTTTGCGGCTCTCTTCTAAGGCGCGGGCCTTAATTATTGCGACGAGCTTGGCCAATGACAAAATGTATGACTGCAAGCATCTGTTGGCGAGCAAAAACTTAGATGAAGCGGCTTCGTTTCATGAGCGGGGCGATTTTTCTAAAGAGGGGCATCCTGGGTTTACCTGGGAGTGTCATGCCTATCCGTTTGATATTCCAACGCCTAATTTGACGCAGGCTGCTATGGGTATTGGGCAGCAGGGTTCTGACAAGGCGCAGCAAGATTTTGGTATGCCGGGGGGCAATAATATTTCGGCAGCGGCTTTTGAGCCAATGATAAAGATTGTGACACAGGCGTTTCGTAAGGCTGTGCGGGAGTTGGTTACCATCATTCGATGGCCAGATGATGAGCTGCGTATGACCACCCACGTGGTCGATATGAATCCAATTAAGATGTTGAGTCGATCGTTGCCGGAGCCTTCGGCCCTCTTTCCGGGGCTGCCGGGTCAGCAGCAGCGATCGCCGGCTGCTGCACCACAGCCAAATCAGCCGCAGCCTGGTGGTTGATGTGTCATCACACAATAGGGTAGCCATGGACTCTCACTACATCAATTTAGATGCCAATGCCTCGGTGCCTGTGCTGCCGGCTGCGCAGCAGGCGCTTTGGCGTGTGTTGCAGCAGCAGGGTAATCCATCGTCGCCGCATGGTTTGGGGCGGCGGCTGCGTCAGGTGCTAGATAGCACGCGTATGGCGGTTGCCGCTGCTTTGGGGGGGGCAGACCAAGATGTTTTTTTTACATCGGGGGCCAGCGAGGGCAACCGTTGGCTGGTCGATGCTGTGGCTGCTAGCAGTTTGGCAGCGGCCAAGCCCTTTACAGTGGTGACCACCCCGTTAGAGCATGCCAGCGTTAGCAAGCCACTGCAGCATGCCGCAGCGCAACAGGCCTTTGCGCTGCACACATTTTGTACGCTGCAGCAAAATGGACATTTTACAATTGTGCGGCAGCAGCTGCAGCGTGCCGATGTGGTGTTTGCCACCGCTGCTCACAACGAAACCGGTTGGTGTATGCCGTGGCAGCAGCTGCTGCCGCACTGTTCGCCACATGCCATTGTGATTGCCGATGCTGCCCAGGCAGTTGCCCGTTTAGGCGTACTGCCGCAGCGTGTTGATGCAATTGTGATGTCGGCGCACAAAATGGGTGCAGTAGCAGGGTGTGGTGCGGTGCTGTTGCGCGGCAATGCTCGTCGCTTGGCGCCGCCTTGGCAGGGGGGGGCGCAAGAGGGGGGATTGCGCCCCGGCACAGAGGCCACCGCTCTCATTGCCGCTTTGGGCGAGGCGGCAGCCAACATCACCCGTATGCGGCAACAGTGTGCCCAATTGGCCAGCTTGCGAGACAGACTGCAGCAGCGTTTGCTGCATGCCTGGCCGCACGCCCAAGCTGTGGCTGCCGATGCTGCTCGTTTGTGCAACACCACGGCCATTACACTCAAGCATGTCGATGCCGAAGGCTTGCGTATTGCCATGGATCAAACAGGCGTATGCATCGGCTTTGGTTCGGCATGCAGCTCCCTAGCACCCGAAAGCAGTCCGGCCCTGTTGGCAATGGGGCTCAGTCCAAACCGGGCACGCGCCACCATGCGCTTTTCACTCTCACACGAAACCACACAGCAGCAGATCGATGAGGCGCTACAGCGCATTGTACCGGTAGGCTTACAGCTGTTGCAGTAGTGCTGCTTATCGAAAATTTCTAACACCCATTCCGGCAAAAAAACTGCCAAATTTTGGCTATGAGCTCGAAAAAGGGAGGTGTCTATGCGGGCGTTAAAAGAGGAGTAATTGAGTTAGCGGGCGCCGACAATCTTATGTTCAAGCTTGGCTAACAGTTGTG
>JBCCEX010000164.1:0-2920 GCA_039030035.1 Myxococcota bacterium | reverse complement strand
CTGTTTGAGATCGACGACATGTTGGATGTTTTGCGGCACGTGGCGCTGGGCAAATGCTTGCTGAAACGAGCTGAAGCGCATCATCTGTCTAAACAGGGTGTCGTGCGGCATGTTGGTAGGCATTGTTTTCTCCTGGTTTATGGCAAACGCTATTATGCTAGCAGTTGCTTTTGTTTCGTGCCAGATTAAGCCTTGTCCAATGTGAAATGAGGCAGATTAGGTAAAAGAATAAGGGGCAGTCTACGCAAAAGGCATGACAAATTGCTATCATTGGTTTATCCTTCATGAGAGATGGGAAAAAAACGAGATATGCTTAAAGATAAGCAGTCGCCTACATCGGCGTTGTTGCAGCATGTGCAGCGCGCATTTGCTGTGGGGGATTATGTCAGGGTGCGTCAGTTGGCGCAGCAGCTGCGTGATATGGATGCAACGCAGTCAGCCACTGCCCAATCGTGGATAGAGCGTACACAAAACGATCCCATCAATTTTTGGTTGGCTCTGCCCACTGCTTTGTTGCTTGTGATAGCAACCATGATAACAGCCGGATAGCCTGATGCTGCTGCTCAAACTGTTTACCCGTAATCCGTTTCGCGCATTGAAGCGTCATATGGCTAAAACAACGGAGTGTGCCTTCAAAACACGACAGCTATTTGAGGCGTTACTTGCCAAAGATAAACAGCGGGTTCACCAGGTGGTTAAGGAGATTAGCCAGCTTGAGCATGAGTGTGATCGCATGACACAAAAGTTGCGGTTTCGTTTAACACAAAGCGTGTTTTTGCCGGTGGAGCGGCGCGATCTGTTTGGACTGCTGCACGATATGGATGACATTGCCGATACGGCCGAGGATATTGGCGTACTGCTGTCGCTACGCTGGATGGAGTTGCCGCCGCAGCTGCAAGACTGTTTTTGGGATTTTTTAGAGAACACCCTACAAGCTGTGCAGAAGTCAAAACATGTTGTAGATGCTCTCGAGGAGCTGTTTGAGTCTGGTTTTTCTGGCCCTGAATCAAAAGCTGTGTTGGATCAAATCGATGCTGTTGGTAAGCTAGAGCATCAAAGCGATAAAAAACAGGAAGTATTTGGGCGCGAATTGTTTGCTTTTGAAGATGCGTTAAAACCAGCTGCTTTATTTATGTGGTTGAAAATAGGGGCCAAGGTGGGTGATTTGGCAAATTGTTCCGAACATATGGTGGGTCATGTTCGTTTTATGCTTTCTCAAAATTAATTGGTATATCATAGAGCTTAGCTACTCACATTGTTGTTGCAGATGATCGGTTGTAATTTGACACTCTTTTTTGGTTTGACATAAGCGCTTTGTTATGGAAGAGACCGCTATTTTGTTGCTAGCAGCAATCGTCTGTGGGCTCTATCTAGCCTGGAGCATCGGTGCCAACGATGCTGCTAACTCCATTGGTACGGTTGTTGGCAGCAAGTCGCTGCGTATTGGCCAGGCTATTGTGCTGGCCGTGCTGTTTGAATTTGCCGGTGCTTTACTGGCTGGCCACGGTGTGTCACAAACCATTCAGCGCGGTATTGTCGATCCGAGCCAGTTTGCTGCCAACCCCATGCAATTTGCGCAGGGCATGGTCATGGCATTGCTGGCAACCGCTTTATGGCTGCAGTTTAGCAGCCGTCAGGGCATTCCAGTGTCAACAACACATAGCATTGTAGGAGGTGTGTGCGGCTTTGCTCTTGTCGCCTTGGGCACTTCAGCCGTTCATTGGCACGTTGTTGGCAGCATTGTAGCAAGTTGGTTTCTCTCGCCTTTGCTGGGTGCTGGTACCGCCTTTGCACTGTTTTTATTGATCCGTCGGCTACTGCTGTACTCCAGCTGTACCAAACAGTCACTGCGTCGGTATGTTCCTGTTTTGGTCATTTTGGTTTTGGGTGTGGTGCTGCCGCTTGGCCTAGGCAAAACACTGGTTGCCCTGTTGGGATATTGGCCAGCAGTCTCTTTTTGTGTTGTGGTTTTCTGCCTGGCTATGCTGCTAAGCAGGCTGTTGTTAGATCGATATTTGTCACAATCGCAGCGCACTTTTGCCTCGCCCACAGCTTTGGTAGAGCGGGTTTTTGCCCGTTTGCAGGTGCTTACCGTGTCATCTTTGGCTTTTGCTCATGGCAGCAACGATGTTGCCAACGCTGTTGGCCCGATTGCTGCTGTGGTGCATGTCACGCAATTTCGTCAGGTTACTGCATTTGCTGTTGTACCTTGGTGGCTACTTGCTATGGGAGGTGTAGGCATTGCAGTTGGTTTGGCCACCTACGGTCGACGCGTGATCGCCACTGTCGGCAGCAACATCACACGCATGACCCCCACGCGCGGATTTTGTGCCGAATTTGCCACCGCTATTACCACACTTTTGGGCAGTCGCCTGGGGTTGCCGCTATCAAGCACCCAGGTGCTGGTAGGAGCCATTATTGGGGTGGGTCTGGCACGTGGTGTCACCGGCCTGAACAGCCAGGTTATTCGTCGTATTGCCCGCTCCTGGATATTTAGTTTGCCAGCAACAGCCATCCTGTCTGCTGCGCTGTTTGTGCTGTTGCGATTTGCCATGCAGTTTGTTTAGACTGCTATTTTTTATTTCCAAAGATGTTTGGATGATCTGGATTAAAATGCTTTTGCGCATCTGGATGGGTACATAAAACGAGGGGATGATTTTTTATCAAAATAAAAATTTAAATTTTGAAAAATCATATCAATCGCAGGCAATAGTGATACCAATTTCATAAAGCAAATTACCAAATTCGATATCCCTCCCAATCGTTGTTCGTTCTCGCATTTGGTGGATTCCTGATTTCGCGGGAAGAATAAAAGAGAACTTATTTTATAGGATTGGTATGATTCCATTGAATTGTAGGCACAGTGGATAAGCAAGAGTCATTGTATTTGCAGCATTATTTTCAAGGAACAGTAGTGTTT
>JBCCEX010000163.1:0-2966 GCA_039030035.1 Myxococcota bacterium | reverse complement strand
GCCAGTGCTGCCTCAGGATGGACAGAGGAAGTCTCCTTTTCCGCCGATGGAAAATACCTAGCTGCTCCAGCTCTTGGCAACAAGCTGCGCGTGTGGGAGCTCCCTGCCTACCATCGCCTCAACCTCACCGGCGCCACAGGGCTGCCGCCACAAACGCTGCAAGCGCTGCAGAAATGGGGTGCTGTTGTCAACCAACGAGACGACGACAACGACGATCAAAAAGAGGAGGAGTAACCGCTTGAGCAAGAGGCTGCGTGCAGCTACAGCAGGGAGGCGCTTAAAACCTCCGTCTCCCGTAGCTGCCGTGGCCCTTTCTTGCGGTGTGGATAGTGTAAACGTAGCATCAGCAGTAATTTGATGCGAAGAGTCAGTGGCCTTGTATTGCGCAGTGTTTTTTTTGCAGCGCGTTACCAAAGATCAGCAATTTGTTGCACGCCTACGCTACAAAAAATCCTATTTAATATATAATTAGAAACCTACATGTGTGCAAGTCATGCGGGCGAGTGGTGTGTTACCAAAGATCGGCAATCTCTGAGTGACAGACCGGTGATTCTGGCAACAGTTTGTTGATTCATGCCGCTTTGCAGCAGTTGGCGGGCCATGCAATGTTGCTCTCGGGGCGGCGACTTTTGGAGGAACGGATGCATTAGAGTGCTTTAATCTCTTCTTGCGACAGTCCTGATGCCTCTGAAATAATAGAGTAATCCACTCCTTTTGCTTTGAGTGCCTTGGCTATCTCAATCGCTCTCTTTTTGGCTCCCTCCTGCAAACCCTCTTGATGACCTTTCTCATGACCCTGCTGCAAACCTTCTTGGCGACCTTTCTCAAGTCCCTCCTGTAGGCCCTCTCCATGTCCTTGCACATAGGTCGATTCGTAATAGCTCTGCTGATCCATCAGGCTCTCGATGTAGCGGTCATAACTGCGCCGCTGCGCATCGGTGAGTTTGAGTACATTGAGCTTCTCTGCCGCTGCTTGTAGTCCCTTGGCCTTGTAGTGTTTGGGGAGTTTTTCGGTTTTCAGAAAATAGATCCACTCATCCAAGTTGTCGCGAGTCTCTTGATCGAAGTTGTTAACTTGAATGATGTAATATTGCGGATAGATGTCGGCAATGCTCTTTTTTTGGTACAGCGCCTGCTCTTCAGGCGACAGCTGCAGCACATGGTGTGTGTGAATGCCGACAAACTTGGTGTCGCCTCGGTAGACATAGTCATCGCCGTGGCCCAGGTCAAAGTAGGCGATGGTGACGCAGATGATCTTTTTGACATGGCGATAGCTGTGCCCCTTGCGCATGCTTTCGGTGAGGACTTTGCTGGTGCCGTATAAGATGCGGCTGAGATAATCCAGCTGCTTTTCGCACTGCACTTCGACAATAATCCGCTCGCCGGTTTGGGTAGCAACCAAAATATCGACGCGGTTGAATTTGTCCTCTTTTGTGTTTTGATTGCCCTCGCTCTCCAGCAACTCGACAATGGTGAGATCCATGCCGGTCAACTCCGACAAAAAACCCTCCAGCACATCAAAATTGGCCTTGTCCCGCAAAATATGCTTGATAGCCCAGTCAAACCGAATCAGTTGTGGCATGGCATTTCCTCCTAGCTCATGTACAAGTGTATCAGATCACTCCTAGGTCGATCACAAAGACCTGGCAGGGCGCATGAATTATGTCTATGACGTCGCCTAAACCTCTGCCTCCCGTAGCTGCTGCAGCCGCTGCGCTGTGAGTAGCGTGAGGGTATTCCCAGGATGAAGGGGAAGGAAGGGGTTGTGCTGATGGATGCACTCACACACCACCCAATACAGACGGGGGCAGCCATACAGGTGGGTAGCGATGGAAAACACCGTGTCGCCTGGCTGAACACGCACGGTGTGGGTGTGCTGCGGAAAATCTTTAACATCCAGGCGCCGCCGGCTCAAAGCGTCCACCACCACTGTCCCATCAGGTAGCTGTTTGAGAGCCGCCTGGGTGTAACGGCTGTGGGGATGCAGTGCAACTGCCATGTGCTATAATACCTCTGTTACACGGGCGATGCCGTCGCCGACGGGGCCCAATGCATCTAATCCCATGCCCAACAAGCCTGGGCGCCCTGACGCTCCATGCTTGCGCACAAAGCTGCAGGTGGGGGGTTTGTCGGGGATTTCTGTTAGACTGATGTCTACAGTGGCCATGTGCAGTTGCATGAGGGCATTGAATTTCTGATACAGCGTCCCCACGCGGGTGATCACGACTTTTTGGTTCACACCTCCGGGAATCACAAAGCGGACCACCGGTGGGCGACGCTGCTTCAGGCCACTGGTGTGGAGCGGATAAACGAGGCTTTCTAAAAAGGCGACGTCTTTGCTAATGTTGCGACTCAACGGCAGAAAATTGATAAGACTTTGCCCACCGGATGACGAGGCATGCAGCATCAGTTGCATCTGCCACTGCACTGTGCTGGTGTGTTGATATTGCAGCAACGGATGAGATCGCAACGCCACAGCATGCTGCTGATAGCAGGCTTCAATGGGCCCTTTGCGGATGGTGGTGGGGTTGAGCATGACTTTTAACGTTTTGCCTTCGTCCACGTTGACAAGGGTCACCTTGCGAATCAATCGCGACAGGTTCAAGCCCATGCTGCCCGACAGCGATACCCTTTTGGTGGTGAGTCCTAACGGCATGCTGACACCTTGAAAAATCCAGGTTGCCAACCCTGAAAAATCTGGGTTGCTTGTTTTACTTGCCGCAGCATGATGCTATCCTTGCCCTCCCTGCAGGCGAGATGTGCGCAGATTGTGTTGGTTGACCACCTGGGCCATCTTGCGGCCATCTACCATGAGTTGGATCTGCAACGGCTGCTTGCTTGTTTGCTGTGGCAAGGCATCGCGCATCACTTGTTGTAGGGTTTCTTGGGCTCGCATCAGCTGTTGCATCTGCTGCGCTTGTTGCTGTTGTTGTTGTTGCATCGCCTGGGGCGACCAGGGGTCGTTT
>JBCCEX010000162.1:0-2999 GCA_039030035.1 Myxococcota bacterium | reverse complement strand
TCCGCACCTACCCCACTCTTAACCACCCTCTTTCGTCAACAATACCTCACTTCCGCTCCGTTGCGGTTACACCCTTTGACCTTCGATTCGACCTGCCTGTTGCGTTGTTTAGATACAAACCGTTACACCGTACTTGTTAATCGCACTGAACTGACCCTGTTTTTGGCTGCCCCCAAACAGGGTTGCGAACGCTGTTTTGTTCAATCAACTGCAGCCGGTAGCTCTCATTGTGTGAACCGGCCAGCAGCGTAATGCCATACTGCAGCCCTGTTGGTGCCAGTGGGTCAGAAAAGGTAAAGTGCAGCGCAGTTCTGTCGGGCGAAATCAGCGGGCCATCGACACCATGCACATTGTGCTGCAGCAGTTTGGGTCTGTTGGGGCGTGTTTGAAACAGATAGGTGAGATGTGTTTTCATGCCGTCGTTGTCGATCATGGGGTTGCCTGTGCTGTCGCGCACCTGCGATGAGAGCACCGCAGCGTAGGTAACCCCTCCTTGCAGCGGCCGCTTTGGTATTAGGGCAATGGTGCTGTTGTCGATGAGCTGCACATCGATCTGCTTAAGCAATTTGCTGTGCGCATCGCTGAGTTTGCCGTTGGCAAAATCTTTGATGAACTCTGGCGTTTTCTCCCCGTGTTTAAGCAGCACCACACTTTGTGTATGCACGGTTTCAGGGTCGAGTGGTTCAGAAAAATGCAGCTGTAGGGGTTGATCAGCAGCCACCACAAAGGCAGGCGGCGACACAGCGGCCAGGTAGGGCGCTTGCAGGTCGCCTTGCAGCTTTGATTGGCAGCTGCATACTGTTGTGAGAGCTGTTGCTAGCCATATATAGCGCCCACAAACAAAAGAGCGGCTACAGCGGATTGTGTTCATGGTTTTTTTACCTGCTGTTGCAGCTGTTGTGAAAACCAGCCGCCGGTTAGCCGATCGAGCTGAGCTGTCAAATAGCTAATTTCCAACTCTTGCAGCACCTGTTTTGTAGCGTTTTTGGGGGGCTGCAATTGTAGCTGCAGCTGTAGTTTGCGTCGATCGAAGTAGACCTGTGTGACCTGCTGCAGCGCCTTTTGCTGTAGCTCCCATAGGTGTGCTGTTTGGCGCGCAACATGTAGCTCTTGGGGGTTGAAGATCAGGCGATTGAGCTGCCACTGCGTGTTGATATCCCACTGCCACTGCAGCGAATCTTTGCTGTAAAATACATCGGCATCGCCCACCTCTTCACGCACCGAGGTGCCGCTGTCGTTGTCTTGGCCAAAACCAACATCGAGTTTGGGCAACCAGGGGGCTTGGCGTACGCGGCCTTGCCACGATCGTGTTTGGGCCATGTTTGTTTGCGTATGGGCAACAGCCCTTTGCTGCACCTGCTGAATAGTTGGTTCGTGGGTGTAGGTGCGCAGCAATTGCTGCAGCTGTTTGTCTGACAAATCAATAGCCGCTTTGCTTTTGGATTTGCCGCGTGCGGCAAGCTGCTGTTGGCCAAGCATCATCAATCCCACGCAGCAGACAAAGCGGCCTATCTGTTTGATATGCCAAGCTGTTGTCACGGTTGTCTCCTACCATTGTGGTGTTGCCTAAGTGCCTGCAGCATCGCCTGTGCTTGCATGCGCTGCGCCCAACAATCTAGCAGCTGTTTGACAGTTGTGCTGCTGCAGTGCTTGTGTAGCTGTTGCACTGCTTGGTAGCTAGATTGCTGCTGTGCAATATGCTGTTTTAGCCGCGTTTGATGCAGGCGTGTAGCCACACTGTGCCGCTTACCGGCAAGCAGTTGGTCTAGTCGCCACAACACCCCCACACGCACAGCATGTAGCTGCCCCTGCTGCAGCTGCTGTGTCGACTCGTAGGCGCGATTTTGTGCCGGTGTCGCTGCCTCAAGGGGCAAAGCATCGCTGTTATTGATGAGTCGGCTAGGGTCTGACGACACCACCACCCACTTTTTTGGGCTGCTTTGCGAGGGGTGATAGCGATAGCGAACCTGCAATTGCGGCAGTAAAAACGACGCCATGGCCCGCTTGCCCGGGTGATGTATCTGTCCATAGGCAGGCATACTGGCCGATGACAACCACACAGCAACCATTGCATACAGGGCCACGATGGGTTTACAGTGGCACAAGAAAGGAGGCTTTGCATACAGATGATTGACCTGCGCCAAAAAACAGCTGTTGTAACCGGTGTAACAGATAACATGGGATTTGCCTGGGCCATTGCCAAAGCATTGGCCGCTGCCAATGCCGAAGTGGTGCTGAGCAGCCATCCGCGTGTTGTGCCGATTGTGCGACGATTTTTGCAAGGAGAGACGCATGCTCAAAGCCGTGCGCTGCCCAACGGCCAAGGCGAATTGGCGCCGGTATCGTTGATTGGCTGCGATGTCGCCTACGACACCAAAGAGGATATTCCGCCCGATGTGTTGCAACAAAAAGGGTACCGCGACTGCGCCGACCCCTCTGTTGCCGGTTTGGCGCAACAGATGCAACAAGAGGGGCGCAGTGTCGACATTTTGATTCACGCTGTCGCCTTCTCTCCCGAAATTCAAAAGAGCCACCTGCAGGTGAGCCGCAGCGCCTACTTGACCGCCATGACAGTCAGCAGCTATTCGCTGGTATCGCTGTGCCGCACCTTGTTGCCGCTCATGCAAGATCGCCAAGCTGCCGTAGTAGGGCTGTCGTATTTGGCAGCGCAGCGAGCGATCCCCTCCTACGGCGGTGGCATGGCCTCGGCCAAATCTGCGCTGGAGTGCGACGCACGCATGTTGTCGTGGGAGATGGGGCAGCAGGGCCACCGTGTCAATTTGATCAGCGCCGGCCCCTACCTGTCGCGCGCAGCTCGTGCCATAGGCTCCATGCAGCAGTGGATTGAAGCCGTCGCCGACCGCTCCCCTCTGCGCCGCCCCATCAACGCCCAAGAGGTGGCCAATGCCACGCTGTTTTTGTGCAGCAGTCTGGCCAGCGGCGTAACCGGTGAGGTGCTGCATGTCGATGCCGGGTTTCATGCTATGGGCTCCTAGTAG
>JBCCEX010000161.1:0-3102 GCA_039030035.1 Myxococcota bacterium | reverse complement strand
TATGACCGCTACATCGAAAGACTAGCAGATGAGCAGAGCTATTACGAATCAACCTACGTGCGAGGCCACGATGAGGGGCATCAAAAGGGGCGCAAAACAGGGCTGCGAGAGGGACACAAAAAAGGGCTGCAAGAGGGGCATGAGCAAGGAGCAAAGAATAAAGCCATTGAAATTGCCAAGGCACTCAAGGTTGCAGGTGTGGATCTAGCCACTATTGCAGTAGCATCCGGCCTGTCGCAACAAGAAATTAAGGCTCTTTGAACTCAAGCGGCGTGCTACCCCACCGCCCCCTCAAGGCTGATACCCAGCAGCTTTTGTGCTTCTACAGCAAACTCCATGGGCAGATGCTGCATGACCCGTTTGCAAAAACCGTTGACAATCAACCTGATGGCATCCTCTTCGTTGAGGCCGCGTTGGTTGCAGTAAAACAGCTGCTGCTCACTGACCTTCGATGTGGTCGCCTCGTGCTCAACCTGCGCTGTGTTGTTGCGCACATCAATAAAAGGAAAGGTGTGGGCGCCGCAGTTGTTGCCAAATAGCAGCGAATCGCACTGCGTGTAATTGCGCACGCCGTGGGCTTTGGGCATGACCTTCACCAAACCACGGTAGCTGTTTTGGCCATGGCCTGCTGAAATTCCCTTAGAGATAATGGTGCTTTTGCTGCCAGCGCCTAGGTGAATCATTTTGGTGCCGGTGTCGGCCTGCTGACGCTTGTTGGTAACAGCTACAGAGTAAAATTCACCGATGCTGTCGTCACCTTGCAAAATCACGCTGGGGTATTTCCAGGTAATGGCCGAGCCTGTTTCAACCTGAGTCCAGGAGATTTTGGAGCGCGCACCGCGGCACACACCGCGCTTGGTAACAAAGTTGTAAATACCACCACGGCCCTGCTCATCGCCCGGATACCAGTTTTGTACCGTGGAGTATTTAATCTGCGCCCCCTTCAGAGCCACCAGCTCCACCACGGCCGCATGCAGCTGGTTTTCGTCGCGCATCGGGGCCGTGCAACCCTCCAGATAGCTCACACTGCTATCTTCGTCAGCCACAAGCAGGGTGCGCTCAAACTGCCCTGTGCCGGCTGAATTTATACGAAAATAGGTAGACAGCTCCATGGGGCAGCGCACCCCTTTGGGCACATAGCAAAAGGAGCCGTCGCTAAACACAGCTGCATTGAGGGCAGCAAAAAAGTTATCGGTATGCGGCACCACCGAGCCCAAATATTGCTGCACCAGCTGCGGGTGCTGCTGCACCGCCTCCGAAAATGAACAGAAAATCACACCAGCCTTGGCCAGCTCCTTTTTAAACGTAGTAGCCACCGACACGCTATCAAACACCGCATCAACAGCAACACCAGCCAACCGCTTTTGCTCTTGCAGCGGAATGCCCAATTTTTCGTAGGCGCGCAAAATTTCAGGGTCAACTTCATCTAAACTGGCCAGCTGCTTTTTGGGTTTGGGGGCACTGTAGTAGACCATATCGTTATAGTCGATGCTGTTGTAGCGCACCCGCGCCCAGTGCGGCTCTTTGTTGCCCTCTTGCAACTTTTTAAAATGGTGATAAGCCCGCAGCCGCATCTGCAGCAGCCAGTCAGGCTCCTTTTTTTTGCAAGAGATCAAGCGAATAATCTCCTCACTCAACCCCTTAGGCGCCTGATCAGCAGCCACATCGGTAACAAAGCCATATTTATAATCAGACGCCTGATCAAGCAGCTGGCGTTGTGAATCTGTTGTGCCCATTGCCACCCTCCATCTGCATTGTACACAGCTGCGGCTTTGGTCACAAAAGGGGCTGGCCCTATCAAGCCAAAAGGTGCCCTCCACGCTCTATGTCAACGTTCATTAGAAATGTCCCCATTTCGGTGTGTTGCCTAAACAACAACCAGGGGGACATTGCGCAGCAGGGCTAATGACCTGCAGGTTTGTTGGCTATGGCCGAACAAAATCCAGCTGAGGGTTGTCGGCTTGCAGAGCTTGCAGGCCCTCTTGGTAGGTAGCAAAGCGCTTTTTGCCAGGGTAGTAAAACCGCTCGTCAAAGCTGCTGTTTTCTTGCTGCACCTGCACGCGGTATAGCGCATCGTCTAGGTAGAGATCAGACTCTTGCTGCATAAGTTGCACTGCGCGTTGAAACACGGCGTAACCATAAAAAATATGGTAAAAGCAGCAGCAGTTGTCATCGAGCATATCGGGCTCTTTGCCACGCTCGAGCTGCACATGCTCGCGTCTCATGATATGGCCGTAGTCACCGTTGACATACAAAAAGTTTTTCTCTTGACCGCGGTGCATGTAGCTGACGCCGTCGTCCATGAGGGCGGTGTTGCGCAGCTGTATTGGGTCGGGCTGTATCACACGCAGATCTTTTTTGAGCCAACCGTGGTAAATGTCTGAAAACTCCGGCTGGATCGCCTCTTCGTCAGACTCAGACAGCTTGTCGGTGTCGATACAGTGGTGACGCGAGTAGATCGCTATGTGCTGCTGCACCTGCTTGGTCTCTTGCCCAAACACATGCTGCAGCAAGGCGGGCACCAACAAATGATTCCGCTGCTCGCTGCCCGAGCTAAAAAAGGCCAGCTTAACCCCATTGCGCCATAACAAACGCAACATCTCTGGTGCACCAACGTACATAGGAAACAAGTAACCCTGAATGCTAAACGAGTAGGCCTGTGCAAACGCTTCACCAAAATTGTCGACCATTTGCTCATGACCAACTTTACCGTCGGTGATCACATCACCAATCAGCGTGCTATCAATATCCAATACCATTGTTAATTGTGATTTTGTCGTCATATCAATTTACTCCTTATAAAACCTGTCACGCCACCAACTTCTAGAGTTCGCAGCGCGCAATAACCATACTTTAATTACACCACATATACAGCCACAACACCACATGTGCAGCCCGCGGTTACCGTAATAGCTTGGCCAGTATAAAACAAAAAAAGAAACCAGATGGTCACTCACCAACCTAGCCACAACCTACCAACCACAAAAATACCCTCTATCGCATCTATAAAAACATAAAATATTTTCGCAATTAATAATACCATTCCTGCAGAATAATGTTACAAATACAATGACTCCCGCTCATCCGCTGTGCCCACAATTC
>JBCCEX010000160.1:0-3127 GCA_039030035.1 Myxococcota bacterium | reverse complement strand
TGAGTTTTTGCTGAAATCATTTCTCAGAAAAGCTTGACAAAAATTCATCTGTAAAGCAGTGCACAAGTTCTTTTGAAAGAGTCCTCAACAACTACCTGGCAACGGCACCTGTGTTGCAGAAAAAAACGCTTTTATGAGGGTCGGTTTTCCTCGATGCGCCAGGGGCAACACATGCTGGATCAGCAGCATGGCATCTGCATAATCTTGCCCTGCAATGGTTAAGATCTGAGCCCCCAGCAGCTGTTTGTGTGTCACACGGGGGTAGATCTTTTCTGCTAAGAAGGTTAAAGATCCTCCATAGTGGTTCACATACACGTGTGTATGCAGATCGGAGCTGCTGTGCTGATCCCATTTCACCTGAGCTAAATATGTTTCGGGTGTTGAGTTTGGCATATGCAGTTTGTTTGAATTAGGAAATGTGACGGTAACGGGGACCGGATGGATGAGACGAGGAGGCAATTGCTTGGGTCCCCTCCTCATCTTATTTGTTCGGTTTCCTTGTTCATACGGCTAAAATATTTCCCGCAGCCACGGGACGCTGGAACGACCGCACCACCATATCGATGTCTGGGTCGCCACTAAAACAGGCATTCTGGGCTGCTCCAGATAGCGCTAGCTGATAGCTGTGCCCGTCGGTGGTTTCGCTGACTAACGGACCTGGGGGCGGGCCGTTGCAGGTGTTGTTTAACAAGTTGCGTGCTGCCAGGCGTGCGGTGGCGCGCACAACGGCAGCCGGTGGATTGCCTTCTTCATCGGTTGTGCCAAACAATCCATGCACCACAATGTTGCGTTGGCCGGTGGGCAGTCGCATGCCCACAATGAGGCAGGGGTTATCCCAGTCGCGGGCTTGATCGCAAGCAAAAGCTGCTAATGTTTGTGTGCTGCCCGCAGTACAACTGCGCGCACAGGCCGACGTCACCCAGGGGGCCGTGTCCCCTCCAAACAGGGGCTGCAACCCTTCCAAATGCAACAAGGGCTGGGGCAAAGCCAGCATTCGACTGCCGGAACCGCTGAGGAAAAATGTCTGCCGTATGGGTACAAACCACCGATCCGTCCACCGATCCATCAATTGCGAAGCAGCAGCAATGGCCTCATTCACAACGGCATCGCTGTAACTCTCTTCATCCTCTAGCGGACTGTCTTGGCAACGCACCTGCTGTGTGTTGCAGTAGCCCACCCATGCAGGGGCTTTGTCCTGCATGACAAAACTGTTGCAAACGGTTGGAATATCCGGATCACTGCTTTCGTAAACGTCAAAATACTCCTGCAGCCGCCTACACACGCCAGCAGGAAGCACAACTTCGTACACCCCTTTGCAGATGCGTTGCATGCGCTCTGGATAACATGTCTGCAGCACATGCTTGCGCGCCTGAAACTCCTTGCTTGTAAAATCCACTGTGGATACACGCGCACGGCCCAGTTGCAGCGGGTCGGCCAGGTTGCCTGAAGCATTCCGCAACACATAGCGCAAATACACAGGCTGATCCAACACCGCATTGCTGCGGTTATGGCGGTGCATCATTCTTTAGTATCCGAGACCTCTTGCTTTTTAGTGGATTTTTTCGTGCTGAAAGAGGATGGGCTTTTTTTGCTTTTGGAGGGGGACGGTTTGGATGTGGGCAAGGGTGTGTGTTCTGTAGCCTCTTGTTTCTCTTGCTTGTCTTTTTGCTTGTCGTGGCTCTCTGTGTTGCTGTTGTTTTGGGCTGATGCCAATTGAGTCATCTGCTGCATTCCCAGCAAGTCCTCTGCTTGCCGACCCGATGAAGCTGCCTGCTCAGGCAGCTGCTTCAGCTGCTGCGCCACCTCATCGGCTGATACAGTCTGTGCGACCTCGGCAGCGGCCTGACTGGGCAGGGTATGTCCCTGTTTTTGCGGTAGCGGCATCCAGGCAAACAGCACGTGTGACTCCCCCGTTAAGGGTTCTTTTAAAGGAGCGAGCCGTTCATACTCTTTGTGTGTGATGGGTGTCCATTCACGACCGCTGACCGTGTTGCGCCCATCCAATGCAGCACGGAAAGGGACACTGGAGGCCCCAGGCGCCCAAAACGACTGCGCTCGATGAGAAGAGGCACACAACAAAGTCTCTTTCTTAACCACAAAGCCTGCTTGTCCCAGCTTGCCAGGGTCTGATAATTCATGCGGGGCTAACACGCCTTGTAAGCGTTCACAATTCAACACATCTGCCATCTTGTTCTCCTATTGCACCTGAAATGTAAATTGCCCAATGCGCCCGCCCAAACCAGGAGTTTTTGTGCCCACGGTGGTATGGGTCGACACCGGCACCTGAATTCCTGTGGCACGCACCACTGCCTCACGCACAGCAAAGCGTGCATGAAACCGCACACTCAATACCAAGACGTATTGCCCCGCAGAGACGTCTTTGTCCATCTCGACTTTGACGTTTCGCTGAATACCGACCACAATGTTATTCGGGTCCACCAACAGCGCCTGGCCATCAGGCATCGTAGGTAACCCGATCACGCTGACCCCCATAGCTACCGCTGGAGCATCTTCGCGGGTATGTTTATCTCCTATGAGGGTCTGTCGCTGAGTCAGGGTTTCTCTGTAGTCCAGTTCGCTGTTGGTGGACACGTAGGCGACCAGCTGCCGGCGATCGCGCTTGAATTCACTGGGCATGGCTTTCAGCATCTTGTAAAACAGGGCGTTGGTGGTGCGTTGATCGTGTGGGTCGGCACTGTGATCCACCACGTTGCCCACTGCTTGTGCAAGCAAACCGTCGAACTGCGATAAAAAGGGATCGTGCTGCTGGTTGCTGTTGCCGCGCACAATGATCTCCTCCATGTCTAACGCTACCCGCTGAGCCATCAGTTGCAGCAGGGTGTCTTTCAACTTCTGCCGTTCAATGTTGTCTTCCAGCACCTCTTCGGGCAGACGCAGCTCGGCCTTGAAGGGTTTCGGTTCCAAGGCCACGGCCCCCAGGTCGGGCTGCACACGCTGTGAGGCATCGAGAGCTTTGCCCGAGTGAGAGGGATGCAAAATGCGATTGCCCAGACGGATCTTTTCCACCAGCTGAATCGGTCGTGTCATGCTCAAAATGCGCGCTTGTTTCAGCAACGTAGGCTGGTCAATGAGCACCCGTAAAAACTGCTCTTGTTGTTGGGGCAGC
>JBCCEX010000159.1:0-3202 GCA_039030035.1 Myxococcota bacterium | reverse complement strand
CCCTCCTTTACGCGGCTGTTTACTGCCGCCTTACTGTTAACCATCGTTGCCCATCTGCCTTCAGTAAACTGTTTGATAAAATCCCCTTTATCAAACAATCATCGTAAAAACTATTATGCCTTTTTTATTATGTCTTGGCAAATTTTGACAAGAGGGGCCAGCTGCGTGGCTGTGATGGTGAACTGCGTACTCTAATGAGCCGGAGCCTTTGCTGCGGGCTGCATAGGCTGCAAACCAGGGCCTAAAGGAGGCGCTTTGGGATTTTGCAGCTCATAACGATACACCTTTTCGTCGCGAGGCAGGTCGATGCTGTTGCGCCAATCAATGGCGGTCAACCACTGAAAATCCATGAGCGTGATCACCAAAAAAACGGTTAACATGGCCGAAACAACACCCAAAATGAGCCAATAAAATCGCGAGTCAAACCACAGGTGCATAAACACTCCCAACACAAGGGCGGCCTTGGTATTGGCAATGAGCATGGCGATCCAGAGGGTCCAGGAGCCAAAGTTGATCTCTGCTGCTAGTATGGTGAGCGCTGTTAAGGCAATCAACGCCAAAAAAATCCCAATGTAAAGCTTGAGCGGCAACACATGAACGTGTGACTTGTTTACCAGCATCTTCTCCTCACATTAATCGATCAAATACAGCAGCGGAAACAGGTAGATCCAGATCACATCTACCAGGTGCCAGTAAAGCCCGCCCATCTCCAGCGGCACAAAGTAGTGAGCACCAAACTCCCCGCGCCATGCCCGCAGCAGCAGCCATGTGAGTACGCCCATGCCTAAAACAACATGGATGGCATGCAGGCCGGTCATCGAAAAGTACAGCCCAAAAAACAGATGCGCTTCGTCGGGGCTAGGCAGGCTGGTGTTGGTAAAGTTTTTGCCAGGCAGCAGCCCATCGTGAATTTTGTGCTGGTACTCAACAGCCTTCACCACCAAAAACGTGGCAGCGCATGCCAGCGTGGCCAGCAGATACCGCACAATGCCCTTGCGGTTGTTGAGTTGAGCGCTGCGAATGGCCAAGGCAACCGTGAGGCTAGAAAACAGCAGCACCGCCGTGTTGAATGTTGCCAAGGTGAGATCCAAACGGCTGCTGGCCGCCACAAACAGCGACGGGCGCTGAAAGCGAAAGATAGTATAGGCCACAAACAGGCCGCCAAACAGCAAAATCTCGGTTGCCAAAAACAGCCACATGCCCATTTTGGCCGCCTCTTGCTGCTGCTTGGCGTTGCAAAAATGGTGCGCCAGCGGAAACGCAGCTTGCGTTTGCTGCATGGGTACAGCTTCATGCATGGTCGCTTTTACCCTCATTTGCTGCAGCTGTTGTTGCTGGCGATTGTGCAATCTCTTCGTCGTAGTTGTATGGGTCGCTGGTTACCACAGGCGGCTTGGCAAAATTGTGCTCGGTGGGAATGTTGGGCACATGGGTCCACTCCAGCGTACGTGCGCCCCACGGGTTGGCCACCGAGGGGTGGTTGCGCCACAATGCGTGCAGCAAATTCAACAACACCAGCAAAAAGCCGCACCCCAGCAGGTAAGACCCCATTGTCGATATACGATGCAGCGGCTGAAACTGCTCCAGATAGTGGTAATAGCGCCGCGGCATGCCCTGTGCTCCCATAATAAACTGCACAAAAAAGGTGGCGTTGAACCCCAAAAACACCATCCAGGCAGCTACACGGCCCACTGTTTCGTCATACATACAGCCGGTCATTTTGGGCCACCAGTAGTAAATCCCCCCCACAAAGGCCATAAAGGTGCCGCCCACCATCACATAGTGAAAGTGCGCCACCACAAAATAGGTGTCGTGCAGATGCACATCGGTGGCCAACACCGCCAAAAAAATGCCCGTTAAGCCGCCAATAGCAAACAAAAACAGAAACGACAGCCCATACAGCATGGGGGTATCTAGCGCAATCGACCCCTTATAAAGCGTTGCAATCCAGTTAAACACCTTAATGCCTGACGGCACCGCCACCAGCATGGTGAGGGCAGAAAAGACCATAGCAATAAACTCCGACTGCCCCGATACAAACATGTGGTGCCCCCACACAAAAAAGCTCAGCAGCGAGATCGCCACCGACGAGTAGGCAATGGCGCGATAGCCAAAAATGCGCTTTTGGCTAAAGGTCGACATCAGCTCCGAAATCACCCCCATGGCCGGCAAAATCATAATGTACACAGCCGGATGCGAGTAGAACCAAAAAAAGTGCTCAAACAGCACCGGATCACCCCCCAACACCGGATCAAACACACCCACGCCCACCACGCGCTCCAAAATCAGCAAGCATAAAGTAATGCCCACCACTGGGGTTGCCAGCACCTGAATAATGGCAGTTGCATATAGCCCCCATACAAATAACGGCATACGAAACCAAGTCATTCCCACAGCACGCATTTTGTGCGTTGTGACAATAAAATTGATCCCGGTCAAAATCGACGAAAACCCCAGCACAAAGGCGGCCGCAGCCATAAGCACAACACCACCTTGCGTCTGACTCGAGTAGGGGGCATAAAAGGTCCAGCCGGTATCCACCGCCCCCAAAATCAACGAACTCAACGCCATGCACGAGCCAACAATGTAAATATGATAACTAGCCAAGTTGAGCCGCGGAAACGCCACATCTTTGGCACCCAGCTGCAGCGGCAGCACAAAATTGCCCAACGTTGCAGGAATTCCCGGGATAATCACCAAAAACACCATGATAATCCCATGCAGCGTAAACAGCTGATTGTAGCGATCGGCATTCACAAACTCTTTGCCAGCCCACCACAGCTGCGTGCGCAACAACAGCGCAAACAGCCCCGCCACAAAAAAGAACACAGCAATGCTGACCAAATACATCACCCCAATGCGCTTGTGATCCAGCGTCAAACACCACGACCAAAAGCCCTTATGCGCCTGCAAATAAGATAGATGAGACGCCTCTTGCTGCCGATTTACAGCCTGCTGTGTATCAACCACACAAACCTCTCTTCATTGCTTGTTTCGTATTTACCATATCATAAAATAGATATTTGTTGATCTCTGCTGCATTGCCGGTTGCAGCGGTATGCCGGCAGGCCCGCTTCGCCTCAACTGCGCACAGGCAATTGCCCAAAGAGCTACATGGGCTAGCAATATTCCAAAAAATCCAGCAAAGGCGAGAACAAAAACCGATTGAGGGGGTTGTTGAATTTGAAAAATTGTTTTTTGG
>JBCCEX010000158.1:0-3215 GCA_039030035.1 Myxococcota bacterium | reverse complement strand
CGACCCTGTTCCCTTCGGGCTTGCCCTCGAAAAATTCAATCAACTTATAGTCACCACTAAGCATAGATGACCCTGGCGTTCCCCCTTGGTTGCCATAATGAGGATAGTGCCAGAAAATTGCAACATATACATCATTGCCGCACCAGTGCGGTCGGTGCGTGCTTGTCAGTATTACGCCAAGATGGGCAGATTGCCGCAAGATCGGTTGGGGTGGCTAACAATCGCTCTGTGTTTTATTCCCTACTTTCAGGGGTGGATACCGGCAGATTCTCCTGTGCGATCGCTGTTTGGGGCAGTTACGGTTGTGTCGTTGTCGTTTGGCTTTGTTTTGTTGTTTAGTGAAGCTATCACGCTGGAGAGTACAAGGTTGCGCAGATGCTTTCCTGGATTTTGGTTTGTGGCATTTACATTTGCGTGGCCCATGCAGTTGATGTGCCTGTTTATGAGTAGTAAAGCGAATGGCTTTGCTTTGTTGTTGTGGATGTTTAGCATAGGGCTGGCTATGGCGATTTTGGATCGGCAGGCGGGCTTTGGCTTGGGGCTTTTGGGCAGTCTGCTGGGTGTAGGGTTGATGTGGTCTAACTCTTCTGAAGTGGTTTTATATGCTGTTGGCAACATGCCGTGGGGTGCTTTTGCGGTGGGTTGTCTGTTTGTTTATGCTTTGGCGACGTTTCCTGCGCTGGGTGTGGCTGCTGAGCGGGCTATTTCGGAGGCGTTGCGGCTTAAGTGTGGCATTATTAATCATGATATTAAGGGCCCGGCGTCGAGGTTGGGGGCTAAGGGGGATGTGCTGCAAGAGCATCTGCCTCAGATGGTGCAGGCGCATAAGAAACTTGCGTTGTCGGATCCGGCGTTGCAGCCCAAAGATGAGCGGATTTATGAGCGGCTGTTGGCTATTGGGGTCGAGCTGGGTGAGCTGTCGCAAGATATTTACAACTTTTCGGAGGCGTTGCTGCGCGATATGACTGATCCGACGCGGTTGTTTGCTAACAAAGAGGTGGTGTCGCTGCACGAGCTGTATTTGAAGGCGCGTTTGTATGGGTTGAATTATGATCAGCGCAAGCGTGTGGTGTGGACAGGAGACACGATGCTTGTGTACACCAGCTCGCTGTTTTTGGTGCATGCTCTTGTGAATTTGCTGCGTAATGCGCTGCAGCATTCGCCGTCTGATAGTACTGTGGAGGTGTTTGTCACCAGCATAGAGAAGAGAACGGTTTTGATTGTTAGAAATGCCGGCGAAGGGGTGGCGCTGCAGCAGCAGCTGGATCTTTTTAATCCGTTTGTCACCTATACCGAAGGGGGATCGGGGGCGGGATTGGGGTTTGTTAAGCTCTTTATGACTCAGACGGGTGGTGAGGTTTATGTGGTTTCTACGCCGGGCACGGGGGCCTGCTTTTGTTGCGGTTTTGCCGATGTGCCTGCACGTGTGGTGGGCGAGTATGAGAGGCAGCAGCAGGGGAAAGCGGCAGTGGTTGCTTGATTGCTACTTTGTTTGACCAGATAAAGCGTCGAGCTCCTCGCAGGTGAAGCCGGCCTGCAGGCGGGCCTGGCGATCGAACGTCTGTTGTTGCTCAAATATAGTTGGCATGTGTTTGCGTACCAGCGCCAAAAAAGTGGTGTGGGGGTCGAGTTGCTGCTGTTTGCAACCATAGTGAAACCAGCGCGTGCCCACGGCTACATGCACCACCTCTTCGCGTCTAATTGTTGCCAAAATATCGGCTGCCGCCGCATCTGCTGCCTGACGCAGCCGTTTTTCAATGGCCGGCGTCACATCCAATCCTCGCGCCTCCAGCACCCGCGGCACCAGTGCCATGCGCGCAACAAGATCAGCATCTGTGCTCACCGCCATTTCCCACAAGCCGTTGTGCGCTGTAAAGTCGCCATAACCATAACCCAACTGCTGCAAATGCGCATGAAGCATAGCAAAATGGCGCGCTTCATCGTTGGCCACCGCAATCCAATCCCTATAAAAAGCAGACGGCAATCCCCGAAATCGATAAACAGCATCCCAAGCCAAATTGATGGCATTAAACTCAATATGGGCCAAAGCATGCAGCAAAGCAGCACGCTGCTGCAGCGTGTGATAGCCCCGCTTTGCCACCTGACCAGGCGGCACCAGCAACGGTTTAGGCGGGCGGCCCGGCTGCATGACACGCTGCACAGCAGGCGATTGCTCACTAGGCTGCAGCTGCCCCTGTTGCCATGCATGTTGCGCAGCATGGGTTTGCGCGCACTTACTGCTGGGGTCACTTTGCATCAGACATTTCCAGGCAACTTGGTGCACATCGGTACACTGTAATGTTTGTTGATTCATATTTACCGGATTGCCTACACTCAAGTCTGCAGTTGGTGACAACGTTGTCTCTCCTTTTGAAGTTCTTTCAATATGCATGATAGTTCCTTTTGTTTGCAAAAAACAGAGCGGTACCAAGCAGATGGCTCGATATAAATAGCAATCACCAACCCTTCCCGTGGGCACTTGCACCCTCTAATTTGCGATCCCGCGCCTATGCAGTATTTGTCGGCTCAGCGCACACGAAGGGACCATCGGTACCTGTCTGCTGGAGTTTCGATTGACGACCTCTACTAATTGTCGTTTTTTGTTTCGTCGCTTTCTTTTCTTGTTTTTACGTGCTGCTCAAACTCTATCAATTCATACAGCGAAAAACAATGACAAAAATATTTTGTATCTCTTCTTTTATTCGCCCTTGATCGCGGTATCACGCGTTGCTAGCATCGATCTCATGATGGCAAGACAGATGCAACACAGTCGCTTGAGTCGATTGCAGTTCATGACAAGACACGCCGGCCAAATTTACCTAAACCAACAAAAAAATGTGTGCAGATACGATCTTGCGATAAGATAGCCGTAGAGTCAGAGAGAATCAAACCACAATGCCACGCAAAAAATCGACACCGTCGCGCCCCACTGAAACGACTGTCAAACCTATCTATCGAAAAGACCGGCTGTTTAAGGCTACCTCCACCTCCCTCAATATTCACAAAGAGATCATGCGTCGCTATTTGCCGAAAAAATTGTTGTCTAAGGTTGATCTCGATCAAGTTCGTGTTATGAATTCTGTGAGTGTTGATACACATCTGCGCGAGCGCTTGGCTGATTTGGCGTTGGAGATGCCCTTCAAAAGTGGCACTGGTACATGTTGTGTCTGTATCGAGCAGCAGACAGACCGCCCCTTTTCAGCAGACCGTATGCT
>JBCCEX010000157.1:0-3224 GCA_039030035.1 Myxococcota bacterium | reverse complement strand
TTCCTGATTTCGCGGGAAGAATAAAAGAGAACTTATTTTATAGGATTGGTATTAGCAGCCTCTTTGATTGCAGTGGTTAAACAATCGTAATCATTTGTATGCTGCGGTTGTTTCTCCTGAGATTTAATCGGATTTTGGGGCACAGCAAGAGAGCAAGATCACCGTATAAGCGTTTTTTTTTAAATTATTTTCGATGATATATTAATTTAATACAATAATTATTTTACGTTTATTTGCTGATGTTCGCTGGTTTACTCAATGAGGGTGCTTGACGCCGATTAGACCTTCTGTTAAAAAGGAAGAGCTTGTATGAAAGGCAAGATAAAAGCAGTAGAGGAGGATTTTACCATGAACATGCTCAAAAAAACAACCACGAGGGTAGCTCTGTTTTTTGATGGGGGAAATTTTTATTCAGGTTGGAAAGAAAATGCAAACAGCCGTCGGGTCGATTTTACAAGGCTAGCAAAATGGCTAGTGCAACGTGCTGGGGGAACTTTATTGGCGGGTGCTTATTACTATACTGGAGTCAGTGAAGTATCTGACGAGCGCTCCGGTGCATCACACCAAAAGTTGATGGGTTTTTTGGAGATGCTAGAGAGCCAACCTGGTTTTTTTGTACACACCTTTCGACGCAAGGTAGGGTCTATAGATTGTGAACAGTGTGGTATTGAGAACCGTTACACTTCGGACAAAGAGGCAGATCTTGCTGTCGTCTCTCATATGCTGCAGCTTGCGGCTGTTGATGCATACGATATTGCTGTGTTGATGTCTGGAGATGTTGATTACACACCCGCTTTGCAGAGTGCGCGCGCCATGGGAAAGCAGGTTCATGTTGCTAGTTGGGGAGGCACAAATGCTAGTAAGCGCTTAAAAGCGGCAGCATTTAGCCACATTGATATGCTAGAGGGGCTTGATGCATTTGAGCACACATCAGAAACATCCGATTCGCTAAGCCTGTTAGAAAGCAATGAAGCCTCTATTAAAGTTACACGATTTACAGGCGATCAAAGGCTCGATGGGTTTATGTCGGAGTTGGTGCAGGCAGAGAAAAAATTTGAAGGTGGCTATGTGGGAATGGGTTATTTTCTCAATAGTTGGCGCTCGATTCATTTAGATGATTCACCGCAGGCAAGGCGAGAAGTTTTAAACCATTTGGTTGATCAAAATCTGGTTGATTCCTACGAGGTGGAAGATGGTAAAACAGCTTTGCGACTATCGCGGCAGGCACGAGATCAATTGCGAGAGCTATATGTGCACCAACCTACTTCCGATGAGATGGTTATCGATAATGTTAAGCATGCACAAGAGACTTTGACGGATGACGAAGAGGGCATGCCGGTCCCCCTATAGCAGGTAAAACCGGCAATCCATTACGGTTTCCAGTTCACGAAAACGATACCAATGAGGGTAAACAGTGCACCAAGCCCTTTTAATGGGGTCATGGGAATGTTTTGAATCATAATATCCCATGCAATAGATGCCAGCAATTGTGTTCCCATAAAAACAACAAAAACATGTGCAACTGTTAAGTGGAGCGTGGCATAAGGAAGCCCTAAAATAACAGCCAACCCAAAGAGGCCAGGCAAAAAGTGCATCACACCAAGCTGATTTTGTATCTCTCCTTTTGCAACAAAAATATCGGGCAACCAGCTAGGGGGAGTTTTCTGATGAGCCAGTAGACTCAATAGCAGGGTGCACAATAGCATGACCAAAACATTAAGCAACATAACATCGGCTAAGCCCCAGCGATCGGCCATTTGTCGGTTAAGGGTGGTTTGCAATACGCTCAACAAACCGATGGTGAGTGGAACAATAACAAAAAAATTCATGGCGTGCTACTCCGGGGTTTTGTGCAAAATTTTATCAAAGCTTGCTTATCGTAACATAAACGGCAGACATGTTACCGCAGCTCGCTATTATTTGTATGAGCACAAAGAGTCCCGCTACAATCCCCACACCGTAATCGACTGGCCATTGGTAGCTTGCTGCCGCTTCACCCAAATGTGCTCATCCCAGCTTTTGCCGGCACGGCGGTCAAAAACAAGCAGATGTCCCTCGGGTGTATGGAACCGATTCATATAGCGAGCTATTTGCTGCAGACCCTTAGTTTTCACACTGTCGACCCCATCGTTACGGTGAATCAGTTTGAGCTCCAACACAACAGTTTGTTTGCGCTGCGCACGTTGCAACGTAACATTCTCATCGCCCAGCGGCCAGGTGACCACTAAATCGGTGCGGCCGCTGCCAACAGCCTGTTCGCGCTGAATCGAACCGCGGCTGTTGATGGTACGTTGCAAAAAGGCTTGCAACAGCAGTTGCGGGCTGGCCTCTTTGTATTGAAATTGGTCGAGCCAGCTGTCGAAGTGTTGGCGGAAAAACCGTTGAAAGGCCGACAGTAATTCGTGCATATTGAGCGGTTGGCCGTATGTTGATTGCTGTGGAGTGGTTAGTTCAAGCCGATCTTGCCACTTGCTGCCCAAAGCGCGTGGAATCACTTCGCGATAAATCGAGTTGGCTATAACAATGCTGTTGCTTTCATCGCGACGGACAAGACCCAAATCCATGGTATATTCAACGTCGCCTTCGGCAATATCAAGTGCTCGGCCACTCACAATCGATCCAATTACCCGATGCACTCTTTCTTGCTGCAACTTGGCCATGAGCTGATCTAGGTGTGTTTCGCGCCGTTGAATCAGCCGCTCTTTGGCGATATCAATAACCTCTGCCGAAATGGTTGTGCTGCAATCACGCCCGGCCTCGTCACGAAAACAGGCCTCGTAAGCCAAAGCGAGTCGGAATGGATATTAAACGGGCTGCCACCCTTTACCAAATATTCCCCCTCATCACCCAGCACACAGCAGCCATGGCCGCCTCAATATCGTTGCGAGCCGCCTGCCCAGCCTCTACATTTTTGTCGCGGCGCATGCAGTAAAAAGTACTTTTCGCGGTCGATCAACGTCAGCGCCTCGGGTAAATTCCAGCGCAGAAGTGGATCTAAAACATAGTGCTTAGCCGAATGCAGCGGCCCAGCCGTATTAAAAAACCGCTCCATGGCTCTTATTGTAACACGAATATACACCCATCAGGCGGCCAACAACCCGCCACCCAGGGCCGACGCATTAAAAAAAGCATAGAAAGGCATCTTCAGGTGCTTACTGTATTAGTGAGGTACGGTTGGTTTTGCCACTCGATTACGTGGCAGAGAGGTGTCTATGCAATATGCT
>JBCCEX010000156.1:0-3227 GCA_039030035.1 Myxococcota bacterium | reverse complement strand
CTTTTGTGCCACGTGAAACAGATTTAATGATTTTGGGTTGTACCCATTACCCGCAGCTGCAACCCCTTTTGGCTCGTTTGGCTCCCCACGTGGCTGTCTGGATTGATTCGGGAAAGGTCGTTGCTCAACAGGTACGACAGCAATTGATGCACAGCGATGATTTAGCGAGCGGCAACCAGGGGCAACGCGAGTATTTAGTCACCGACTCGCCAAGGCGGTTCACTGAACTTGCAAAACAGTTTTTGAGTCGAGACATTGTGAGTGGTCAAGTAAAGCGTGCGGATTTGGCATAATGCAGCAACCATCTATTTATCAACGGGTATTGGCGGGAGTTTTAGCAACCTCTTTGCTGTTTGCCGGATGCACACAACACGCCTTGCAAAAGCAGCCGTCTCTCAATCCATTGCTGCGGGGTAAACCTGTCAAACAGCAACAGCTGCAGCAGGGGATGGATGCCTTTGCTCGTGATGCCGTGTGGCTGTCTATGTTGCAAGGTTTTGCCTTGTTGCGCTCAGGAGATGTCACACAGCAGCAAGTGCTTGACCAGGCCCATGGTTTGCTGGCTTATGCCCACAAACATTTTGCCGATTTGCGAGATCCAGACAATTTTAGCGAGGTGTTTAGCTCCGATATGGACAAACCCTACCGTGGCCGTCCTCACGAGCGCGTGATGACAACCGTGATGCTTGCTTTGTTAGACATGCTGCAAAATCGGCCCGAGATGGCGCTGCCAGCTTTGGCAGATGCGGAATTTCTATCGGCGCGCTGGAAACCCTTTGCCTTTGGTACAGATACTCCTCTGGTGTATGCCCTCATGTTGCGTTGCCAGCAACAATTGCGAGCCCCTGAACAAGACAAAAAACGTTCTGCTGAAGCTCTTGCTCGCTCCGTGCGTTTGCAGATGTCTCGTGAGCCGTTGTTGCAGTTGCTGCAAGATGCTGCGGCATCTGTGATGCGACCCAATGCTGCTGCAGTGCGTTTGGCAGCCATCGTATTAGAAGCAGGGCTGCTGGCAGCTTTGATGGAAACGTCTCATACAGCCACATTGCTGCAGTTGTTAGAGGCAGCGGGCAAACAGGCCAACCTGCTGGTGGGGCTTGTAAAAGACCGGTTCGAGCATGTTTACACAACTGTTGTGGCCCCTCGTATGCGCTCTTCTGCTCGTGTACAGGGCTTAAACCCTAAACAGCATAAACTCTTTGAGCAAGCTACGTTTGTGAAGGTTCCTACCGAAATAGACCATTTACTACAACACACGCGCCAATTGTTGGCCAAGCACCAACCCACGCGCCAGCACTTGCAGCAGGTATTGCAAAAATCCAATCACCTCAGCCAACGTATTGAACGTGCTGTGCTATCGCCCCGTATGGCATTTTTGTTGCATGGTATGGGGCCTCAAATTGTGCGAGAGGGACGTCATAAGGAGATAACACGGATTGTTCCCAGCGCGAAAAGCCATCATCAGACAGGTTTCTGGCAACATGTTGTTGATGTTCCCTCGTTGCCTTGTGGCGCCCATAGAACGCCCCAGGGGCAGTTGCTCATGGTGTTGTGTACAGCTGCAGCAAGCCAAAAAGCGAAAAAACCCAGTGAAAAGGCTGTTGTTGCTCGTTCACAAGAGGCTTGGCAGTTATGGTCTTCGAGCTACCAAGCTACAACAGTCATGGGGCGCAAATTTGACCGTATTTTGGCAGGGCGTGCGCAATTTCGCACCATTACAGAAAAAACGGCTGTGGTAGGTGCCTGGTCTTCGCTGTTTCTGTTTTACGTTGCGGCAAACGTGTGGGCTAACTGCGGTGGTTCAGGTCGCAGCAATCAAGGCTGCCAAGCTTTGGGGGCAGGACTCATGGCCATTGCAGCAACAACCCTTGGCGTGTCGGGTCTCATGTGGCTTGTGGGACTGTCGGCGAATCCCCAGGCCGACCCACGCTATGTGCCTACGCTGTTTGAGTCTGTCGACTTGCTCATGCCCAACTAGAGGCTCGGCATGATGGTAAAAATTGCGGCATTTTGGATGATGACAATGCAAGCAACTACAACCCCCAAACAGTAATTGCCCGACCATCAGGCGCTTGCTCTTGCTTGACCCAAATACGCTCCTCCCAGCTTTTGCCAGCACGGCGATCAAACAGTAGCAGGTGTCCCTCTTGGGTGTTGACGCGCTGCATGTAGGCAGCGGTCTGTTTGAGGCCTTCGGATTGTTTGGTTTCTAGCGCACTCTTTTGATGAATCAGCTTCAGCTCAAGCACAACTACCTGTTTGTGTTGGGCGCGCTGCAGTGTGATATCTTTGTCGCCCAGCGGCCAGGTGACCACCAAATCGGTACGGCCGCTGCCGGTTGCTTGTTCGCGCTGAATGCTGCCTTTGCTGTTGACGGTGCGTTGCAAAAAGGCCTGCAGCAGCAGTTGTGGGCCGGCCTCTTTGTATTGGAATTGATCGAGCCAGCTTTCGGAGTGTTCGCGGAAGAAACGTTGAAAGGCTGATAGCAATTCGTGCATGTTCAGCGGTTGGCCATATGTTGATTGTTGTGCAAAGGCTATCTCAAGTTGATCTTGCCATTTGCTGATGAGTGCACGCGGAATAACCTCACGGTAAATCGGGTTGGCAATGACAATACTGTTGGTTTCGTCTCGCCGAATGAGGCCTAAATCCATGGTATATTCAACATCGCCTGCGGCAATATTGAGCATTTGTCCACTCACAATCGACCCAATTACTCGCCGTACCCGGTCTTGCTGCAGCTTGGCCATCAGCTGTTCTAAGTGCGTTTCGCGCC
Organism: Myxococcota bacterium; assembly: GCA_039030035.1. Lineage (GTDB taxonomy): Bacteria > Myxococcota > UBA727 > UBA727 > JABDBI01 > JBCCEX01. Next base: position 451 of record JBCCEX010000156.1, on the reverse strand, counting down.
GCTGAATCATGCGCTCTTTGCTCAACTCAATATCTTGCAGCGTAATGGTTTTACTACGGTCGCGGCCTGCTTTGTCGCGAAAACAGACATCATAAGCCAACGCATTCACCAACCACGGTTGCCCCTGTGTGAGCGCAAACACCTGCTCGCACACACCATCGGCAAACTGCTGCCCCGTTTGCTGCGTGTGCTGTGCATACAAAGTAGCAATGTCGTCCAACGAAAAATCTCCCAGCCGCAACGAATCGGATTTAATGTTAAACGGGCTCGGCCCCGGGCCACTACTTTTGCTCTTGTCAAGCTGCATGTCGTAGTCGCGTATATCGCGCATACCACACAGCACCACTGTTTGTGGAAACGGCGTATCGATGCGGTCGCAATACCCATTGCGCAGCTGCTGCAGCACCGACAGCAGTGTCATATCTGCCAGCGAATCGATTTCGTCAATGAG
>JBCCEX010000155.1:0-3278 GCA_039030035.1 Myxococcota bacterium | reverse complement strand
GTAGCATGATATTCTCCTTGTTTTGCCAGACCTATTGCCAGCAAATCTTGTGATCTTTTTGTAAACCAAGCTTAAGCTTGTGTCAATGTCTAATGGCAAAAAAAGCATTTTTTCGTCACACAAAATATTTTTTTATAAAAATGCAATTTCTTTTTTACCCCCCTGTGCTCTTACAAACCTAGATCCTACAAATTTTGATGCAAGCAGCTGGTGCCAAATACAACACGCTGATAGGCTATAGAGGTAAAGTGAGAGAAAAACAGTGACAGCAGCAGCCATGCCATCTTGTTTTCGTGACCCCCGTACGGTGTATCTACTTGATGGGTCGGGATATGTGTTTCGGGCTTATCATGCTATGGCGCCTCTGCGCGCGCCTGATGGTACACCTACTGGGGCTACTTATGGCTTTTGCAATATGCTGCTACGGCTGCTCAAAGTTTGTGAGCCGCAGCATCTGGCTATTGCTTTTGATACCAAAGAGCCGACGTTTCGTCACCGTTTGTATGATCAATATAAAGCGAACCGTATGGCGGCTCCCGAAGAGTTGATTGCACAGCTACAGTGGATCTACCGTGTGGTTGACGCATGGGGTATCTGCCGTTTGGCGCAGCCGGGTTGGGAGGCAGATGATCTGCTGGGCACGGCAACACACATTGCACACAGCCATGGCCATCCGGTCTGCTTGGTGAGCAGCGACAAAGATCTTATGCAGCTGGTGGGCGATCGTGTGTGGATGCTGCGCGATATGCCGGGGCAGCAAAACGACTTGCGCTTTTTTGATGCACAGGCGGTTGTTGACAAAATGGGCGTACCACCGGCACAAATGGGCGACCTGCTGGCTTTGGCTGGTGACAGCTCCGACAACATTCCAGGTGTGGCCGGTATTGGCCCCAAAACAGCTGCTGCTTTGCTGCGACAATATGGCAATTTGGAGGGTGTGCTGCAAGCCGCGGCGCAGCTGCCGCAACACTCTAGGCGTGAGCGTTTATTGGCTGGTGCCGACAATGCTCGGCTTAGCCGCAAGTTGGTCAGCATCGATTGCCAGGTGCAGGGGCCTAAGCTGGGGCTGCAGCATTGGGCTTACAGCAAGCCCAACACACAGCAGCTGGTGCCTCTGTTTAAACAGTTGGGTTTTCATCGGTTGTTGCAGCATCCGCTGCTGCAGCACAGTGAGCGGCCTGTTGCTGCGGCAGCACCGCATGCATCTGGTCAAGCTGCATCGAACTTAGCAGATAGCAATGTGCAACACGATGATCAGCTATCTGTCGATGTCACATGCATTAATACCGAACAGCAGCTCAACACACTGCAGCAACAGCTACAGCAGGCCAGCAGGGTTGCTGTGTATACGCAGACCGATCCCGACAACAGTTTATACCGGGCACCTGTGGGGTTGGCGCTGAGCTGGCAACACAAACAGGCTGTTTATCTGCCGCTGCAGCATCGCCATTTGAGCATTACAGCCAATCAACAGCTGGCGCACAGCAAAGTTGTACAGCTGCTGGGCAAACTGCTGCAGTCTGAGCAGATACAGCTGATTGCCCCCAACGCCAAACAGCAGCTGCATGCTCTCAAACAGATGGGCTTTGTTGATATTACATTTAGTCATGATCCGTTGCTGGCCGCCTATTTGCTCGATGCTCACGACGATATGCAACCGCGCTTGCAGCAGCTGTGCCAGCAGCAGCTACATACACAGCTGCTCACTCGCCAGCAGCTGTGTGGTACGGGCAAGCAGCAGCAGCCGTTTGCCCAGCTAGATATACAGCAGGCTGCCTACTACTGTGGTCAGCAGGCCCAAGCTGCCTGGCTGCTATCGCAGCAGCTGCAAACAAAGCTGCAACAACATAAATTACAAACTTTATACAGCAAACTCGAAATGCCGCTGCAGCATCTGCTACAGCGTATAGAGAACAATGGGGTGCTGCTTGACACCGCACATTTGCGGCAACTGGGCAGACAATTTGCGCAACAGCTACAGCAGTATCAGCAGCAGGCTTGGCAGATGGCTGGCTGTGAATTTAATTTAGCCAGCCCACAGCAGGTGGCGCATGTGCTGTTTGATAAGCTGGGGCTGCGGCAGGGCAAAACCGGCAAAACCGGACCCTCAACAGATGCCAGTGTGTTGCAGCAGCTAGCCAAAATCCACCCCTTGCCCCAACTGCTGCTGCAGCATCGCCATTTGGCAAAGCTAAAAAACACCTACATCGACGCGTTGCCGCAGTTGATTCACCCCAATACAGGCAGGCTGCACACTCGCTTTAACCCCTTTGTTACCGCTACAGGCCGGCTATCGTCTAGCGATCCAAATCTGCAAAACATTCCTGTCCGTACGCCCGAAGGCATGCAGATTCGACGCGCCTTTATTGCCGATGGTGGCGATCTGCTCATTGGCTTGGACTACTCGCAAATTGAGCTGCGCATTTTGGCCCACCTCAGCCAAGATCCCGTGCTCATGAGTAGCTTTGACAAGGGCGAAGATGTGCATCAGCGCACAGCCAGTGAGATTTTTGGTGTTAGCATGCAGGCTGTTGACTCTAAGCAACGCAGCGTTGCCAAAACCATCAATTTTGGTCTCATGTATGGCATGGGCGCTTTTCGGCTGAGCCGAGAGCTGCAAATTTCACTCACAGAGGCCAAAAAGAGCATCGACCGCTACTACGAGCGCTATCAAGGCGTTGCCCGTTGGCAACAGCAGGTGATTGCGCAGGCCAAACAGACCAAGCAGGTGCACACCCTGTGGGGGCGGTTACGCCAGCTGTCTCACATTGCCTCAGCTAACCGCATGCTGGCCAGTCGCTTTGAACGCTTCGCCATCAACACACCGGTGCAGGGAACCCAGGCCGATATCATGAAACAGGCCATGCTCGATGCCGATGTTGCGCTGCGTTCGTTTCCACAAGCACGCATGCTGCTGCAGGTACACGACGAACTTGTGCTGCAAGCGCCACAACAGCAGGCACAGCAGGTTTGCAATGCTGTGCAAACAGCCATGACACAGGCAGCCAAGCTAGATGTTCCGCTATTGGTTCATACAGCCATTGGCAGCTGCTGGGCAGATTTGTCGAAGTAGCTGCTGCAGCATATGGCCCTTGTTGCTCATACAAGCGTTCAGTACGAAAACAAAACGAAAATAAAAACCTGCTACTGCGACCTACTATTTTTGGTAAAACACGACCGCAACCACTGCACCAAAGACTCTCCTTGTGGGCTTTTTGAAGCTTGGGCCCCTTGTGGTTTGTGCGACAGCTTGGGAAATCCCTGATCTAGTAGCGTCC
>JBCCEX010000154.1:0-3322 GCA_039030035.1 Myxococcota bacterium | reverse complement strand
CGGCCTCCGGCGTGACAGGCCGGCGTTATAACCAACTTAACTACCACCCCTTAATCGAACAATTCAAACAATCACCTGCTGCCAATCCCTCTTTTTGTACCTCTGCATGGTAGCCGTTGTCAAGCTTTGCAACACAAACCAGACAACACAGCTGTAGCAGAGGCTCAACAATTCTACTGTTTGCCAGTTAGATGTTGCAGTGCCTTGGGCAGCAGCACATCCAAACTTTGGCCCTGCTGTGCGAGCTCATTGACAGCAGCTATTGCTGCGTCGACCTGTTGTGAGCGATAGCCCAAATTGGCAATAGCTGAGCGCAAATCTGCAACAACACCTTTGGTTGGCAGCGGCACAGCAATATCGGCAGGCAGGCCGATGGCTCCAAGGCGATCACGCAGCTCCAGCACCAAACGTTGTGCGGTTTTTTTACCAATACCTGGTACCTGTACAAACGCATGAGCATCTTGAGCAGCCACCGCTTGGTGCAGTTGGGATGGCGTCATGGTAGATAGTATGGCCAAAGCAACGCGAGGACCCACACCACTAATCTGAATGAGAATCCGAAATGCTTGCAGGCTGTCGTACTGCAAAAAGCCGTATAGCACAATAGCATCTTCACGCACATGGGTGTGTACATGCAGCTGCACCTGCTTGTTAGCTGTCGCTAGTTGAGCAATATCCGACAGGGGCAGCTGCAGCTCATAGCCGACATCTCCGGCCAACAACACCACACGTTGCGGCTGTAGCTGCTGCAACCGCCCCTGCAAATAACCAATCATGTTGTTTTGTATCTAAGCTAACCTATCTACTCAAATTGCTGGCACCAGATTTACCTACCGTTTTCCAAACAGATACAAACATATTTATTTGTTAGTCCGACTCCTCTACCTGTGCATCAATGACATTCTCTTTAGCCTCTTTGGGCACATCTTGCTGCTTCTCTTGCTGCTGCGGCTGTGAGGGGCCTTGCTCTTTGCTCGCTGTATTTTTGTACATCTGCTCAGCCAACTTTTGGGCTACCTGCGTCAGATCGGTATGAGCCTGCTCCATCTCTTGTACATTTTGCGAGTCAAGCTTTTGCTTAGCCTGCTGCAGCACCTGCTGCAGCTGCTGCTGAAGATCATCTGCGATTTTGCCCTCGGCCTCTTTGAGGGTTTTTTCGGTGTCGTAGATGAGGCTGTCGAGCTTGTTTCGGCTCTCAACCAGTTCGCGCCGCTGCTTGTCGTCTTGCTCATGTTGCTGTGCATCGTTCACCATGCGATCGATCTCCGATTGCGACAAACCCGAACTGGCCGTAATGGTGATCTTCTGCTCTTTGTTTGTGGCGCGATCTTTGGCCGACACATGCACAATACCGTTGGCATCGATATCAAATGAAACTTCAACTTGCGGCACACCCCGTGGCGCAGCAGAAATCCCCTCCAGATGAAACTTACCCAACGTGCGGTTGTCAGATGCCTGCGTACGTTCGCCCTGCAGCACATGCACCTCCACCGACGTTTGCCCATCGGTTGCGGTGGAAAACACCTCGCTCTTGTTGGTGGGAATTGTGGTGTTGCGGGGAATCAACACGGTACTCACCCCTCCGAGAGTTTCGATGCCCAAGCTTAGCGGTGTAACATCTAGCAAAAGCATATCTTTGACTTCACCTGTCAACACACCAGCCTGCACAGCTGCACCGGCAGCCACCACCTCATCGGGGTTGACCGAACGGTTGGGCTGTTTGCCAAAAAACTCCTGCACTGTCTGTTGCACCAGCGGTACACGGGTGGATCCCCCTACCAGCACCACTTCACTGATATCAGACATCTGCAGCTTGGCATCTTGCAGTGCCTGTTTGCACGGCTGCAACGAACGCTGCAGCAAATCGCCAATCAGCTGCTCAAACTTGGCCCGGGTTAGCTTGAGGCTCAGGTGTTTGGGACCGGTGGCATCTGCCGTCAAAAAGGGCAGATTGATCTCTGTCTCTTTGACGCTCGACAGCTCTATCTTTGCCTTTTCTGCCGCCTCTTTAAGACGCTGCATCACCATTTTGTCGCCGGCAACATCAACACCGCTGCTGTTTTTAAACTCGGCGATCAGGTGGCGAATCAGTACATCGTCAAAGTCATCTCCCCCCAGGTGGGTATCACCATTGGTAGCGATCACCTCCACAACATTTTCACCTACCTCCAAAATCGAAACATCGAAGGTACCACCGCCCAGATCGTAAACGGCGATCTTTTCATCTTTTTTCTTATCGAGGCCATAGGCCAAAGAGGCAGCTGTTGGCTCATTTACAATCCGCTCTACCTTGAGCCCAGCAATTTTGCCAGCATCGCGAGTTGCCTGCCGCTGAGCGTCGTTAAAGTAGGCTGGCACTGTAATGACCGCACGCGACACCGCATGGCCTAGGTAATTTTCAGCAGCCTGTTTGAGTTTTTGCAGCACTTTAGCCGACACCTCAGGCGGGGTGACGGTTTTGTCTTGTACTTGAACGCCAACACCTCCATTGGGCAGCTGTGTACAGGCAAACGGGTAGCGCTTGATCTCTTCGGTACATTCGTTAAAACGCCGACCCATAAAGCGCTTGGCCGAAAAAATGGTGTTTTCTGGGTTCACCACAGCTTGGCGCCTGGCCACCTGCCCCACCAAGATCTCCCCTTTGGCGTAGGCCACCACCGACGGTGTTGTACGCGACCCTTCTTCGTTGGCAATAATTTTGGGCTCACCACCCTCCATCACAGCAACGACTGAATTTGTTGTTCCCAAGTCAATTCCGATGATTTTGTCACTCATTTTTCTCTCCACGCGATATTGCAACCGCCTTTTGCCCTGTTTTGAAACGGCCTGCCCTTGCTACCAATCGGCCACATAGCAACCAACTCCTACCCTTGACACGTTAAACATATCAACGCATTGGTCAAGACAAAAGAGGCAATTACCCCCAATATCGGCGAAAAAAGTGGACAGAAAACGACAAAAATTGTTCAACTGCTACAACTCATGCCACACTACTGTAAGATGAGCAATTTACAACATCACGCAAACATGACAAACACAGTTGCACAATGACCCGATCGCTCTTTTGTTTATCAATCGCATGCACCATGCTGGCAGTGTCTGCCTGCAGCTCGTACAAACGGCCCGATTCGCCGCTGCTATTTTACCCATTGGGCATGACACAGGCAGCCAACAATCTTGCCTTTATCTCAAGCAACGCCGATGGCCGTTTTGCCTCGGGAAAGTTGGTGTTTATAGATGCCAAGGCGGCTGCTGACAAATTGCGATCGCAGTACAGCAACGAGAACAAGCGCAGCACCGTGACGATCAAGGACTATGTGCT
>JBCCEX010000153.1:0-3504 GCA_039030035.1 Myxococcota bacterium | reverse complement strand
GGCTTGTGCAAGGCTGTCTGTGCAAAGGCCAGCAGACCTGTTCCACTCACAACGTCCACCCGAAATCGACTCGGCAGCTGCACAGGCTGTTGGATCTGTTTGGGCTTTGCAGCCGGCAACCGCCTCAATACAGTTGGAGCCGTTCCATTGACACTGCTGACCGTTGGCCGACTGTGCAACTGCACACGCTGTTGGATTTTTTTGAGCTTCACAGCCAAAAACACTGGATGATGGAGCGGTACACCCCGATAAAGCTACTATTCCAATTACACAAACAATTTTTAAGTATATCATTTTAGTTTCCTCATTAATTAATTCTGTATATTACAACACATCACCCCCTCTCTTGTCAAGCATGGGTTCGAAGCACGAAATGCCTTGACTGCACACCTTATGATTACCGCCAGCAGGAAGCTCAAACGACAATAGTTTCGCAAACAAAAACATCTCTTTTTTGCCGACCATAATAAACCCTTTTTTTATATATAATGAATAAAAATTTTTTTGCATGTTACCAGCAAACAAACCAACCATTTTCATTGAAATCCGCAGCTGTTGCACCCAACTGCACGGCTAAGTATTGTTTACGCCCAACGTGATCGCCCATGGCTGGCGCGCTGGAATAGTTGGCTATTTTGGTGCAGCATGTCCGCTTGCTGCTATAATAGATGTATTGGGTTGATATAATGAACAAAAGTACAACAGGCCAGCAGGTGCGGCAGCAGTTTTTGCAGTTTTTTGACAACAAACAGCATCGGGTGGTGCCTAGTGCGCCGTTGCTGCCGGCAAATGATCCGACGTTGCTGTTTGTTAACGCCGGTATGGTGCCGTTTAAAGATCTCTTTTTGGGTAAGCAGAAGCGGCCCTATAGCCGTGCTACGTCGGTGCAAAAGTGTGTGCGGGCTGGGGGTAAGCACAACGACTTAGAAAATGTTGGCCGTACGGCGAGGCACCATACTTTTTTTGAGATGTTGGGGAACTTTTCGTTTGGCGACTACTTTAAGCAAGAGGCGTGTGTGTATGCGTGGGAGTTTTTTACGCAGCTGCTGCGGCTCGACCCCAAGCGGTTGCATGTGACGGTGTTTGGCGGGCAGCAGGGGCTGTGTGCTGCCGACATGCAAACGCAGCAGATTTGGCAAGATGTGGTGGGGGTGCCGGCGCAGCAGATTCAGCAATGTGGTGCGGCAGATAACTTTTGGAGCATGGGCGAAACGGGTCCTTGCGGCCCCTGTACCGAAATTCACTACGATCGGCGTGATCTGTGTAGTGGCAGCTTTGGCGACGACCCAGAGGGCGACGGCATGGTGGAGCTGTGGAATCTGGTGTTTATGCAGTATGAGCGCCATGCAGATGGCTCGCTGACCGATCTGCCTAGGCCGTGTGTGGATACCGGCATGGGGCTAGAGCGGCTATGCACCGTGCTGCAGCAGGCCAACAGCAACTACGATACCGATCTGCTACAGCCGCTGCTGCAACAGGCACAGCAGCAAAGCGGTAGGGTTTACAAAGCGAGCGACAGCGACGACGATGTATCGCTGCGGGTGTTGGCAGATCATAGCCGCTGCGTTGCCTTTTTGATTGCCGATGGTGTGATGCCGGCCAATGAGGGGCGCGGCTATGTGCTGCGTCGTATTTTGCGTCGTGCTGTGCGCCACGGCGAGCAGCTGGGGCTTAACAAACCCTTTTTGCATGAGCTGTGTGGCCAGGTGGTGGCCCTCAACGCCGCTGCTTACCCCGAGCTGTTGCAAGCGCAGGCGCTGGTGCAGCAGGTGGTATTGCAGGAGGAGGAGGCGTTTCGGCGCACGCTGCAGCGCGGGTTGCAGCTGTTTGCCACACAGGTTAAGCAGCTGCCCAAAGGCAACACACAGCTGCCGGGCGATGTGGTATTTCGGCTGCATGAAACCTACGGCTTTCCTCCCGATCTCACCGCTGTGCTGGCTCGCGAACAGGGGCTGCATATTGACTGGGACGGCTTTGCAGTCGCAAAGCAGCAGCACAACGAAGCCTCTGCCAGCCAGCTGGGGTTGCAGGGGGTGCAAACCATCTACAAAGATCTGGCGCTGGAGTTTGGCGCAACCCCCTTTGTTGAGCAGCCACAAGATTGCCCCACAGCGCGGGTGCTGGCGCTGCTTGATGCACAAGGCAGCAGTGTGGCCTGCCTCACCCAAAACCAGCGGGGGATTGCTGTGCTGCATCGCACCCCCTTTTATGGTGAATCGGGTGGTCAGGCGGGCGACATTGGTGTTGTGGCAGATAGCAACAACAATAAAGCGCAGGTGGTCGATACCCAAAAAGTTGCCGGTTTGCATCTGCATCATGTGCATGTGCAGCAGGGTCAACTTACCGTTAATCAGCAGCTGCGCTGCAGCATTGATCAACAGCGCCGCCAAGGGTTGCGGCACCACCACTCGGCCACCCATTTGCTGCACAGCGCTTTGCGGCAGGTATTGGGCACACATGTGACGCAAAAGGGCTCGCTGGTGCAAGATGCGCGACTGCGTTTTGATTTTTCACACTTTGCCCCCCTCACACCGCAGCAGCTGCAGCAGATTCAACAGCGGGTCAACAGCTGGATTCAGCACAACGACGCGGCACAAGCAGCCCATATGTCTCTCAACGAGGCCAAGCAGCAGGGAGCTTTGGCGCTGTTTGGCGAAAAATATGGTGACAGCGTGCGGGTGATACGCCTAGGCAAAAACTCGCTAGAGCTATGCGGTGGCACACATGTGCAGCGCACCGGAGATATCGGCTCGCTGATGATTGTGTCAGACTCGCCGGTATCGGCCGGTGTACGGCGCATTGAGGCTGTATCGGGCAGCGCCGCAGTGCAGCATGCTTGGCAGCAGCAGCAAGAGATTCTCACACTAGCACAACTGCTGTCGGTATCACCGGCCGACGCTGCCAGTCGCCTACGCAATCTGCTACAGCAACAGCGGCAGCTGCAACACCAACTCACACAGCTGCAAAACCAGCAAGCCTCGCAGCAAGCCAGCCAAACCGTACAGCAAGCGCGTGACATCAACGGCGTGCAAACCATCTGCCAGCAACTTGCCGACGGCATCGACATGCATGCATTGCGATCGCAATGCGACGCCATTCGCCAACAGCTAGGCTCAGCCCTGGTGGTGCTAGCCAGCACCCAACCCGACAACAGCTGGAAAATCGTTGTCGCTCTCACAAAAGATCTACAACCCCAATACCACGCCGGCAAACTAGCCGCCGCCCTAGCCACAGCTGCCGGCGGTCGTGGCGGCGGCCGACCCGATTTCGCCCAGGCCGGCGGCCCCGACAGCACAAAGCTCAAGCAGGCACTGCAGCAGCTGCCGCAACTGCTGCAACAACAATCATAGCGATCGCATGGCTGGATATAAGTTGGCGTTATGATGTAACATAGTGGGTATGAATAACACCGTGCAGCACAACCCCATTATCAATCCGACCGGCAAAGTACCTGTGGGGATATCTGACTTTGCTGAACTGGTGCAAGAGGGCTATTGCTTTGTT
>JBCCEX010000152.1:0-3535 GCA_039030035.1 Myxococcota bacterium | reverse complement strand
GGGCGGCTTGTGGGTGCTCTTTTTCGATTTTGTCTAGGTTTTGGCTTAATGCTGCAATGACAGTGCGGTGGCTGTGGGGTGTAGACGATTGGTCGGATTGGTGCAGGGCGTAGCCGTGTTGAGCATATAGTTGCAAATAGCTTGTGAAGTTGTGTTTGTGTTTTTTTAGGTAGGCGCCTGCCTCGGTGAGGGCTAGCGGTAGGTTGCCTAGGTGTTGTTCGGCTAGCTGCTGCATGGCTTGGTGTTGTTGCTCATTGGCGGGGTGGTGATATAGCTTTAAGCAGTCTTCTGCTTGTTTTGGGGTAAAAACATCGATGTTTAGCATTTGGGCAGAGGGCCAATGATCGAGCTGCGAGGTGATGAGAACGTGACCGCCGCGTGGGGGGTACAGGGAGATTTTGCCTGTTTGTTGGTTGTGTAGCCATTGTGGGTTGTTGATGTTGTCTAGCACTAGCAGCCAGCCGGGATGGTTGCTTAATTGTTGATGTATATACTGCAACACATGGCTCTCGTTTTCGATGTTGGCATTGTGTAGGCCCATGCGGTGAGCAGTGTTACGAACACCGTTGATAAAATTTTTGTGGCTGTCGGCTTGAATCCACCACACACGGTTGTATAGATGCTGCAAGTTGCGGTGAGCGTGAATCAGGGCCAATGTGGTTTTGCCAACACCACTCATGCCGTGCAGCACGAGGGTGCGGGTCACGCGCTCGTGCATGTTGGGCGGTGTTTTGGCATGTAGGCGTTTGTAGATCTCCCATGTCAGCTGCGGGCGCTCCACAAGTTTGGTGGTGTCGAGCGTGGGCAGAGTGTGCGAATCGATCGAAGATGGTGCCCCTTGCAATTGACCGGCAGCTGTACTGGGATGGCGTGTTGCAAAGTGCACATGGCCGTTTTCTTCTCGTGCTAGCAAAGATTCTAGGGTTTTGCGTGCGGAGTAGGCGATGCGGCTGTGGTGGTGTTTGGTCAACTGCTGCAGCCGTTTGACAGTCACAACGCGTACGCGCCAGTTGTCGCGCAAAAAGGATTTTTGCAGGCGCAGACAGTCTTGCAGGCCGGGCAACCGAGTTTTCTTGGGGCCTTTTTTATCGGATTTTTTATCGCCGTAGTAGGCTTGCCATGCCAGATCAAAGCTGGTTGCGTTGAAAACAACATGTGCTAGCGCGTTGATGCTGGCATAGCCAATTGGCCAGAGAGCTTGCCAATGTTTGTGAATAATCAGCTGCAGCTGTTTGAGCGCTTGCGGATCTTGTGTTGCCCGATGCTGCAAAAATTCCATTGTCAGCACCACACTATACCAGTCTAAATACTCACCCTGACTGGCGTATGCGTACAGCCTGCCGAAGGTTGTTGGATAGCCTTTTTTTCCTGTCAGTATCCACCTTGGCAATATCGCGAACTCGTGCAGGCGCTGTTCGGGGTTGGCAGCTTCGTGGTTGAGTGAGTAGAGATTATGGCCAATATAGACGATTTCAGCCTTCAGCTCACAAGCGGGTTCATCGGTTTCGTCTATATTTTTAGAGGCCTGATGCTGCAGCGCTTGCAGCTGCCGTAGGTCGGCTGAAGGCAGGTGCTTAATATGTACAGATGCGTGCGGCAACAGTTCATTGATAAAGTGGCGAACTTGCTGGGCAATACGTGTTTTGATATCGACACCCAACCACTGATTTTGACGATCGGCCAACACTTGTAACAGCTGCTTTGTCGCTGCTAGAGCGTCGGAGCTTTGCAAAGGTGTCTGCTTGAGCATGTGCAACCGCCGCAGTGAATACTCAATGGCTGGCACATTGCCCTCTGCGCTGGCTGTTTTGATCTGTTTGGCCATTGTAACGACCGATGCCGATAGCTCTTGTTGCCACCTATTTTGTTGCTGCTCGTTATCATCAAATATCCCCGGTACATCGTCGGCCAGCGCGTTGGGTATGTTTGGCCCAATCAATAATATGACCCACAAAAAAAGGGGCGATAAACCCCTTACCCGGCCAGCTGTTTGTAAAGTGTAAACCATGTTATTATCAACCCCTCCTCACGCGGCTGTTTACCGCCGCCTTGTTTAGCCATCTTTTTTTCAGCCTTCGGCAAACTGTTTGACAAAACCCTTTTATCAAACAATCATCGTAAAAACTATTATTGCTTTTTTATTATGTCTTGGCAAGTTTTGACAAGAGGGGCCAGCTGCGTGGCTGCGATGAAGTTGATGGCAACTCTTTTTATAAAGAAAAAATCTCCGAATAGATGTGGTTAGACTATCTATGATTGCCTCAATTCCCAAAAAATATAATGAGGTTGTAAGCTTCACCCCCCAGCCCAAAAGCAATTAAGGTGCTAAATCGAGATGAGAGTAAGAGAAAAGTTCAAAATAGGGTAATATGCATACTATGCCCCCCATGACAGCAACCGATACCCATGCCTTCTGCCGCAAGCTGCAGCAGCGCAGTCAAGCTATGGCTGCAGCACGCTCTTTTTTTGCCAAGCAGGGGTTTTGGGAGGTTGATACCCCTATGCTATCGGCAGCTGCTGTGCCCGACCCACATATCGATCCGGTAGCGGCACAGCTGCATGAGACAATAGGAAAACCGGGTAATAGATACTTTTTGCACACCTCACCCGAGCTATTTCTCAAGCGTGTGTTGGCGGCGGGAGCGCAGCGTGTCTATCAGTTATCACATGTGTTTCGCGATGGTGAGCTGGACCGCCTGCACCGCATTGAGTTCACCATGTTGGAGTGGTATCGCCTGCACAGCAGCATGCAGCAGATCATCCACGACTGCCAGCAACTGTTTGTGCAATGCAAGCAGCAGATGCAGCCCTATGCAGTCAGCTGTTACGACCCCATTCAATGGCATCAACCCATTGAGCAGCTAACCATGCAGCAGCTATGGCAACAGCATGCCGGCATTGATCTGGAGGCCGCGCTTCGGCAGATGCAGCAGGGCAATCAACTGGCACTGGTACAGGCGGTGCTGCAGGCGGGGCATGCACTGCGCGACAACGCCTCCTTTGAAGATGCCTTTACCCACATGATGCTCACATGTATTGAGCCGCACATTGGACAGCAACGCCCCTGCGCCGTTACACACTGGCCAGCACAGATGGCCTGTTTGGCACAACTGTGCCCAGAAAACAGCCTGTTTGCACAGCGTTTTGAAATTTACGCCGGCGGTGTGGAGCTGGCCAACGGCTTTGTTGAGCTGACCGACCCAACCTTGCAGCGACAGCGCTTTGAGCAAGACAATATCAAGCGGCAACGCATGGGCAAACCCATCTTACCCCTAGATGAAGCCTTTTTGCGCGATCTGCAGCATCTACCGCCCTGCGTGGGGGTAGCGGTTGGATTTGATCGGCTGCTCATGCTGCAAAATGGGCATAATACTTTGCGGGATGTTACTGTATTTTAAAAGCTAAAGCCCGCAACGCTCAGCGGCGCCAACGAGATCGCGGGGCGGAACCGCCCCCGCAACGCTCAGCGGCGCCAACGAGATCGCGGTCGAGGCGTTCCTCGCTGGACGTATTCGCTGGGTGAAGATCCCCCGCG
>JBCCEX010000151.1:0-3544 GCA_039030035.1 Myxococcota bacterium | reverse complement strand
CTGCTGCACCCCAAATTGCAACAGCTGTTTGATCTGCGCGATGGTTGGCTCTCGTTTGCCATCGCGGTTTGGCAGGCTTGCTGCCAGCTGTGGTGCATGCTGCTGCAACCCACATAACGGCCAGTATACCTAGTGCATGTTTTGTTAGATTATGGTAGATGATGTTGTGTAACACATTTGTATGATGATCTATGGCTCGCATCGCTTTTTTTGGTTCACCTGATTTTGCCTGTACCCTGCTCAACAGTTTGCACGCATATAGCCAACATGCCAAACACCACATTGCCTTGGTGGTATGTCAGCCCGACCGACCCAGCGGTCGTGGTCAGCATCTGCATGCCCCCCCCGTTAAAACCCTTGCTCAATCCTACAACCTACCGGTTGCCCAGCCAACCACACTCAAAAGCAGCAGCGAGCAAGGCCAAGCTTTTATGGCCCTCTTTCAGCGCTGCAACATCGATGTTGCGCTGGTAGCAAGCTATGGACGCATCATACCACAAGCGCTGCTAGACATGCCGCGGCATGGCTTTATTAATGTACACGCCTCACTGCTGCCGCGCTGGCGCGGTGCATCACCCATTCAGCGTGCACTGCAAGCAGGTGATGCCCAAACCGGCATCTGCATCATGCGCATGACAGCCCAGCTAGATGCCGGCGATGTCTACAGCCGTCACCCCCTGCCAATTTTGCCACACCACGACGCCGATTCGCTGCAGCAAGATTTAGCCATTTTAACCACTCAGGTGCTGCCAACAATTCTCGAACAGATCCTGCAAGACAAGCTGCAACCCATGCCACAATCCAGCGAAGGGATCACCTACGCTTCACTGCTGACCAAGCAAGATAGCCACATCAACTTTGCGCAGCCCGCACAAGCCGTGGTGAACCACACTCGCGCCATGCACCGATGGCCTGGCGTATATGCCCAACACAACACCACCCGCTTACGCTTGAGCCATGCACAGCTACAGCAATCAAACCCACCAACAAATACCGCAGCAGGAACCATCATACAACTCGCCGACACACTTATTGTGGCCACAAAACCGGGCAGCGTATCGTTTCAGCAAGCACAGCTACCTGGCAAACGGATGCTGCCTATTCGCGATCTATGCAACGGCTATACCCTACGCGTGGGTGATCGGCTGCAGTAGTTTTTGGCATGCAGCTCCTATTCGCAAAACATAAGCGTGTCAGATAAATTGTGTAAATAGAAGAATCATTATTTGCTGCAGGCCGTTACCTTTTTGCTATCGTCACTACAACCTTCAACAATTAGACACGACATGACACCAAGAGCAATGAACCCCTGCCCATTCATAATTCTCTTCTTATACATGTTCTTCCCCCTAACTGTTAATTGACAACAGTAGAAAGGACCCCCCTTGTCAACAGACTAGATTGGAAGGAACAACATAATTCCAGGTTTTGGAACAAAGCATTTTGAGAAAATTCTCAACAAAACTGGAGCAAACGCAGTAGTTGTGATACCGTTGGAGATGAATATGTGGACAAATAAGTTTTAATTTTGGAGTTAAGATATGAAATTCGGCAGAAAAATAATTATAATATCATCGGTATTCTCATGTTTTTTTCTATTTTCTTCCTGCAAACAAGAACTTTCGCCTTCCCACAAACAAGAACTTTCGTCTTCCCGCAAACAAGAACTTTCGTCTTGTAACCCGGAGAAAAAATACCTGGTGGTTAAAACATATGCAGGGATGGCTAATCGCCTGCGTGTGCTGGCTTCCTCTCGTGTGATGGCTGACCTGACTGGTCGCCACTTGGTGGTTTATTGGGAAAAAATCGATAAGGAAATGCCAGCATCTTGGGATGATCTTTTTTTGAATCCAATGACCATGATCGAAAACAGTTCATTGCCTGCACAAGGGTGTGATATTGAAAGAATTCAAAGCGCTTTGAGTGACGATCAAATTGTTGAAAACATGGGAATAAAAAATGATTTAAACGACCAGGAAAAATTGGCGAAAATTCCACAATTTGATAAACCAATAGTTTATTTTGAAACCTCGTTAAATTTTGCGCCTGATAAAAAATATTTGTCAACAGATGAATATAATCTCCGTTACGCTCAATTCTACAAAAACTTGGTTCCAACTAAGTGGGCTCAAGATGAAATCAAAGCTTTCAAGAAAAAACATGATTTTGAAAATAGGTATGTCGTGGGTGTGCATTATCGCAGCTGGGGTGCGGGGCCTGCCGATGAGCACGATAACTTGTGGCGCGACCTTAATTTTCAGTATGTCCCTGACTATCTAAAAGAGATGAAAGCTGTTTCAAGCCGGCTACCTGATCAAATCGACAACAAAAAAGAGGTGGCGTTTTTTTTAGCTACTGATAGTCCGGATGCTAAAAAAGCGTTCATGTCCGATCCCGATTTAAAAAACAGGATCATTACCAGAGACGCCCCAATTGGACGAGACACTGTGCGCGGTCAAGAAAGCGCAGTAGTTGACTTTTTTTTGTTGGGAGATGGAGAATTTATCATAGGCACATATCAAAGCTCTTTTTCGGATGAGACACAGTTTCTAACTAAGCAAAAATACAAAAAAAATATTGGGAAAGCTGCTTATAAAAATTCAAAGCAATAAACCCAAAAGATCAGGCCCATACCAATTTCTGTAATTCAATGCTCATAGAACAAGCAGCTCTTCTTTAAAGTCCCACACCTGATTCCACGCAGCGGACATTTTATTTGCCCCAACGCATTTTTGATGTCCCGGCCAACGGGTGCAGAAACTCCGATTCTCAACCCTGCAATCGGCTGTTTATTGTGATCTCGTTAAAGTAGAGAGGAACAAAAAAAGGGGACTGGGCCCTTAACCACATCAGGCCCAATGTGTCCCCCATTCGCTGGGTCAAGAGGTTACTGATATGAAAACCAGAAACATGACCCAACTCCTTTGAGTATTACGCAAATTCACTCAAGATGCAAATTTGCAATGCATCCAAGATAAGCGAGCTGCACGCGGCAAGCGTTATAGCTGTTGTGAACGGGTCCACACTTGTTTGATAGGTATGGCATTTGGCCTGATGACTGTTACACAGCTAGAGCGATTTTACCCAAAGATCACAGCAGCAGTTAGTCGGGTACTGCTCCAGTCGTTTACGACCCTGTTTGGACTTTCTTCTCAAGAAACCTGACCAGAACGAAAAGAGAAGCAAGGCTGTGAAGTCAACAGCTCTTCTTTAAAGTCCAATTAAAAATTTTTTCGAATAGCCGTCTCATATGCAAGCACGCACCTTCCCTGTGTCGCTTCTGAGAGCGATTTTCAGGTCCAAATTGTTGGCCCACTCGTGAGGTAGTGGGGCTAGGGGGATGGTTCACAGGCTTCTTCTTCTAGCGCAGTTGTTAACTTGTATCCCACCACAAAGCACCGGTCGGTAGGCGTGTCAAGCAGTAAGTCATGTACATAAAACTCTCCATCAGCTCTGGCCAAGACAGCCAATCCTTCTCAGCACTGCGTCGCGTTGCATACTGATACAGCACCAAAAAATTGGACACGATACGATGTAACGCCTG
>JBCCEX010000150.1:0-3555 GCA_039030035.1 Myxococcota bacterium | reverse complement strand
TGGGGCAAATAAAATGCCCGCTGCGTGGAATCAGCTGTGGGACTTTAAAGAAGAGCTGAGCCACCCTGTAGAGCTGCTGGTTAAAAAAAGAATATTTCCACCAAACCTAATCAGACAAAAAATGGCTATGATAATACTGTAAATTTATTAACGATTAACTGGTTTTTATATTTTCAATGATAAGAAAGGAAATTAAAGAATATAGGCACACATAAAACAGACAAAAAAGGCAGCTGCCAATTTAATTATCAGAAACAACGAATGGGCATACAGCAGTGGTTGGTCATAATCGCGGCATCACTACTGCGTATAGCACCCATCAAGCACACTGGCTTATTAGTCATGTGATCGCATGGGTGCGATCATGCTCTTTTGCACTGGCAATTGCTCGCAAAAAGTTGCACCGGCTGGCTAACCATGCCACCCTATAGGAGTATTGCAGCGCGGGAATAGCTCAGTTGGTAGAGTACAAGCTTCCCAAGCTTGGGGTCGCGGGTTCGAGGCCCGTTTCCCGCTCTTGTGTGCAGTGCTTGTGCGGCGATGGTGGAATTGGTAGACACGCTATCTTGAGGGGGTAGTGGCTATTTGGTCGTGGGAGTTCAAGTCTCCCTCGCCGCACCAGCTAAGTTGATTTTATGCAATGGGCGTTGCCAAGAGGTGGCAATGTATGGGATACTATTGCAAAAGATTACAGTGTGCTCATAGGCAAAATAAAGGAAGGTGGCAAATGGCAGAGCAGCTCAATGAGATAACAGACGCCTCGTTTGAACAAGAGGTTATGAACGAGACACAAAAGCCGGTGTTGGTCGACTTTTGGGCGCCGTGGTGCGGCCCATGCCGCTCGATGTTGCCGCAGCTGCAAGAGACAGCGCAGCAATATGCCAAATGGCTCAAAGTGGTGAAGCTAAACATCGACGACAACCCTGAAATAGCTGGTAAATACGGCATTCGCTCTATTCCTACGTTATTGCTGTTTGATAAGGGTGGACAGGTTGGCCAGCTGGTTGGCGCTGCCGGCAAAGATCAGATCGACGCTCTTTTGTCTACCTACATCAAAAACTAACCGTGGCCGCTGGCCCACAACATGAGGTTCTATCATGCAATCTAACCAACTCTCTCTTTTTGGCGGTGCCGATTCATTTCAATCATCAACAACACAATCGGCAACAAAACAGCCCTGCACACTGCGCATAAAGGTTCATCTCAATGCCAATGAGCTGAAGCAGCTGACGCATCAACTGCAGCTGCATGCGCGTCAATATGATCCGCAGGCTGAGGTGACCCATATATCGCAAAAAGCTGCAACAGCCTCTACATCACCCACAAACAGCGGCAAACAGAGCTGGGTCGATCTGCCCTTTGTTTGCGTCGATTGCGAAACCACCGGCTTAGACCCGCGCGACAGCCGTGTGATTGAAGTCGCCTGGGTGCACATGCAGCAGCGCAACATTGTCGATACACAAAGCCGCCTATGCCATGTACCCGACCCGCTGCCCGAATTTACCGTGAACATGACCGGCATCACCGACGCCATGCTGCAGGATCAACCCCCCTTTGAACAGCACGCCGACGAACTGATTAAGGCGATGCACAACTGCGCATTTGTGGTGGCCTACAACGCCAGCTTTGACAAGCGGTTTATCGAAAGCGAACTGCAGCGCATTGGTAAATCTCTGCCCGATAAACCCTGGGTTGACCCCTATGTGTTTATTCGTGAAATTGATCGCTACAAACGCGGCAAAAAACTGGTTGACGCCGCCCGACGTTGGGGCGTTACGCTCGATGGCGCACACCGCGCCAAGGCCGATGCTGTGGCTACTGCACAGCTGCTGTGCAAACTGGCTAGCCGCATTTCTCATACCGATCTGACCCCTTTGCTTGAGTGGCAAGAGAGTATTCGGCAGCAGCAAGAGCAGAACTTTCGCGAGTACCTTGCCCAAAAACAAAAAGCAGAGCAGGAGCAGGATTAAATAAGCAATCTGGTTTGTCTACCCTTGCTGCCGCGCGCATCTACTGCTGGCATACGCCGCAGGTCAACAGAGCGTGTATTGGGCAAAATCAGCCTGCTCCAGATCACCTGCGCGCGCTGCTGCGTTTGACCGATCACCGAATTGTACTCGCCAATGAGTGTAGAGCCTTAATGTGTGTTTCTAACACCGCTGGCAAAAAGGAGCCCTCCATAATGGCATAGCGGCCTGGCGAGGGTTGCAGCAGGCGAGGGCTTTTGTCTTCCTCCCCCAAAAACAGATGCTGCTGCACCTGACCGTTGGGGTCGCGATGGCCACCCTGTGCACTATTTTGGTTAACCAGAGGCACCAAATGCTGTGGCAACGACTCAGGCATGGGTAGGGCTGGCTGCTGCTGCCCCAACACAGGTATACCAAAAGGGTTGGGCAGCATGGGCTGTTGTGTCAGCGCAGGCATGCCAAAAGGGTTGGATGGCTGTGGCTGCACAGGTGGGCCGGCCCGGCGGCGCTGCGGCTGCTTGGTGGGGTAACCGTTCAGCTTGTGCTCCCCGTTTACGCCCTGTTGGTTTTTTTTTGGGGCGCGCAACTCGTGGGCCATCGCTGCTTGGAGGTCGGGATGAATTGGTCGAGTTGCGGTTGAGTTGTTGTTCGAGTTTTTCAATGCGCTTGAATTGTTCCTGAAGCTGCTGGCGCAAGTAGGCGTTTTCTTGCTCTAGTTTTTGGATAGCAATCAGGGTCTGTTCTAAAGTCATGTAAACAGCTTGATCCTCCATTTTCAAATGTCAAGATCCTGGAATCTAGAGATTCAAAACAGGAAAAAGGGTATCTGAACGGTTACGAACCGCGGGTCATTCCCATGAATACCGCTGCAAACAACCAAAAATTTCTATACTTTATACGCCAGAGGCTTGCGTTAGCTCGGTGTGGGCAACAGCAACCTGTTTGCCTCTAAAGCCCATTCCCAAAGCAATCACCCTGCACACACCACGCTTGAACAAGTTGGTATGGTAATGCAGATCTTGAATCTGCTGCAGCGCCTTTTGGGCAGAGGCCTGTAGCGAGTTTTCTACTCGCAGGGCACGCTTAAACTCAAACACAAAGCCAAGTTGTGTTTTGTCTTTGGGCTCTAAGGCTAAGTCGTAGCGCCCTAGACCGCTGATCTGTTCCGACTCGATCATGTAGCGATCGCGCAGGTGCTGCAGCATGCCTAAAATAAAGGCGTGGTAAAATCGCTCAGGCTGCTTGCCGCCGGTGTCAAAATAGCTAGCGCTTTCTAGCACAAACTCTTGGAACTCCTCGGCAAACTCTTCGATCTCCCCTTTTACTAAAACCTCAACCAGAGCGGCTGCATTCATGCCTGTACCACTTGTGAGCCAGCGGCGCAGCAAATCGTGGTAGACACACATCACCTCCTGGTTGGGAATGCGCAGCTGTACCACATGTTCTAACAAACCAGGTTTTTTCTGATGCGTTGCTGCCGTGACATAGCCGCTGGCTAAAAGCAATCCCCATAAATGCGCACTGTCGTTTTCCAAAAAACGCAACGGCACATGCTCTTTGATGGTTTGTGTGCTGCTGTAGTTTGTGC
>JBCCEX010000149.1:0-3557 GCA_039030035.1 Myxococcota bacterium | reverse complement strand
CGCAGGCCGACACAAAAGTCAAAGAGGGGCTGCACGAGCTGCTATCACCCACAACACAGCACACCACCACACAAATTGTGCAGGAGCATGTGCCCTTGCGTGAAATCGCAAAAGATAACAAAAACCTTTGGGGATTATTGCTAGCTAGCGGTTACCTAACCGCTGTGCAGGCGCGTGAAAATCCCAATGCTGACAACAAAATTGTGCAGCTGTGCATTCCCAACGATGAAGTACGACGGCTCTACAGCGGTTTGGTCACCAGATGGCTACAAGGACCGGCCGAAGGCATCAGTGGGGTAGATTTGATCGAGGTTTTGCTGCAGGGACAGGTACAAGATTTTGCCGATTACTTTGCCCGATTTGTGCTCGAAAGCACCAGCTACTTCGACCAGAGCGGCCAACAGCCCGAGCGCTTCTACCATGGCTTTGTGCTGGGCATGATGTACCACCTGCGCGATCGCTACATTGTCGACTCACAACGCGAAAGCGGTCTGGGCCGTTACGATTTGGCGCTTGAGCCCACAGACAAAGCACTGCCTGGCTTTGTGATGGAGTTTAAGACCTGTATCGGTAACACTACATCGCTCAACGACACCGCACAACAAGCGCTGCAGCAGATTCAAGACAAGCAATACCATATCGACTTGGTCAAACGCGGGGTCAAGCCAATCATCGCTTTGGGGCTGGCGTTTCGAGGCAAAGAGGTTGCCATCGCCCACACTGACATCACACAGGATTCTGCATCATGACCATAAACATTATAAAGATTTCCTTCAGAATAAGGAGAAACCATTGCCTTTAGGCAATGAGTTGTTTATTTTCTGGAAATGGTATTATACCTGGATTTGGCTTACGAAAAACGTAAAAAAGCCGGCCAAATGAGCTCCTTTGCGGATTTACAGCAAGCTATTCATGATAGTGCTGTACGGAGAATTCACCCCAAAATTGAGAAATTCGAACGCTTTTATTATGTAAAAATAACATCCCTACTTGGTCAAACGCGGCATCAAGCTAGCCATCGCTTTGGAGTTGGCATTTTAAGGTAAGGAGGTTGCTTGATCGGGATATTTGCGTTTGTCACGATAGAGGTGGTTGATAAAATGATCAGCTGCTCAATCGTTGCAATTTGTCACCGCAAATGACACCTTAGCAGGGTGGGGCACTCGCCAACGATCGTTCTGTTTGCAGTTGGATTTTTGGGCTGCTACGGCGGGTTTTTTGGCCATTTTTCTGTCGGCCTCTCGTTAGGTGTTGCATTAACGTGTGCTGTGGCGGCAGTGCTGCTGCCCAGCAAGGTGCTGCGTGCGGTGCTGCTGATGGCGGTGGTGTGGTGGTTGTGCTGCTTGAGTGCAACCGTCACGCAGCAGCAGTACAACCAGCAGCGTCAGCCAATTGTGCAACATGCTGTGGTGTATGAGGGCACTGTCAGTGATATCACGCCGTCGCTGCAGCGTGGCAAGCGGGCTGTGGTGCAGGTGAGTGGCTTTTTGCTGGGCGATGAGCGGCAGGCGCTGTCTGTAACGCTGCTGTTGCGCTTGAGTCAGGCTAGCAGCGCTTTGCCTATTGTTGTAGGTGATCGCATTCGGTTTTTTACGCGGGCGCGGCCGCTGCGGCCATCGCTCACGCCGGGTGAGTTTGACTCCTATCTGTTTGGCCTGGCGCGCAACATTCATGCCAAAGCCTATGTGCGCCACCCCATGCATGTGGTTGTCATGCAGCGCAACGCTGTTTGGCAGCCGTTTGCCCGCATGCGTGCCTACCTGCGTCGCAGCCTCATGCAGCTGCTGACCCCCAGAGAGGCGGGGGTGCTGTTGGCGCTGTTGGTGGGCGATACACAGCTGTTTGATCAGCAGCAGCAGCATATGCTGTATCGGCGTGTGGGTGCTAGCCATCTGCTTGCTGTGAGCGGTTTGCAGGTGTCGCTGCTGGCTTTTGCGCTGTTTCGCATGTTGCATATGCTGCTGTGTTTAACCCCTGTGGTTGGCCGCCTCTCTTATGCGCGCAGTGTTGCTGCCTGCCTGTCGCTGCTGGCGGTGTGGGCCTTTGTGGGGCTATGCGGTGCGCCCCCCTCTTGTGTGCGCGCTGCCGCTATGGCCAGTGCCCTGCTGCTGGGCAGCCTCACCACCCGCCATATTTCGACTCTAGATGCCCTAGGTGTTGCCGGCTTTTGCACCTTGATGCTATCGCCGGTTGCCGCCATCGACCCCAGCTTTTTACTATCGTATGCGGCTATTATTGGCCTGCTGCTGTGTCCAGGCTCCGAAATTCTCATGGGTGCACAGGTGGTGTCGCACGAATCCCCCCGCATACGGCGTCTCAAAACATTGGGGGTGGTCGCCTTTGCCTCGCTGTCGGCCGGCCTCATGACCCTGCCTCTCACCGCTCACCTCTTTGGCGAAGTGGTGCCGGCCGGCCTCATTACCAATGTGATTTTGGTGCCGGTAGCCTCCCTGCTACAGGTGCCTGCTTTGCTGTTGGGCTGTGCCGGCGCTTTGAGCGGTTACGGCAGTGTGGCCTATGCCGGTGCCTGGTTTGCCGCTGTGCTTGAGGCGCTATGCGATGTGCTGGGCTACCTGGCAGGCGATATCATCCCCATTGAGGCCCCCAGCCGCACCATCACCCTTGGTTACTTTGTAGCGGCCTGTGTGCTGCTGTTTGGTCTGCTCAAGCGTCGCGTGTGGTTCTTGGCCAGCAGCATCACGATAGCTGTTGCCTGCTTTGTTGTGCCTACCCTCATGCAGCCGCATGGCGTACGCATCACCGTGCTAGCTGTTGGCCAAGGCGATAGCACTGTGTTGGAGTTCCCCTCAGGGCAGGTGATGCTCATCGACGGCGGTGGCAACCCGCACTCTGATTGGGACCCAGGCGAAGGCATTATACTGCCCTTTTTAGCCCGCCGTGGCATTGAACATATCGATGTCATGGTCGTCACCCACCCCGACGCCGATCACATTTTAGGCCTCATGGCGGTGCTGCAACACATGAGCGTCGGTGCAATTTGGCACAGCGGTTTTGACAACAAACGCCCGCTCATGGCCAACCTGCGGCAGCTGGCGCAGCAAAAAAAAGTACCGCTGTTTCATGCCAAACAGCTGCTGGGCAGCCACTGCTTTGGCACTAGCCGCATCGATGTATTGGCCCCCCACCCCGCAGGTGAGCAAGAGCTCCTATACTCCGAGCTCAAAGCCAACGACAACAGCCTCGTGCTGCAGATTCACCACGGCAGTGATAGCGCCCTATGGCCCGGCGATATCGAACAGTGGGGCGAATACCTACTGCTGCAAGAGGGCTGCAACCTCCAATCGACCATTCTCAAAGCCCCTCACCACGGTTCACGTACATCGAGCACCCCCGCCTTTATTCAAGCAGTACAGCCGCAACATGTGATCTTTTGCACCGGCCAAGACAACCGATTTCAGTTCCCGCACCAACAAACCGTTCGCCGCTTTGCCCACATCGGCGCTCAGCTGTGGGACAGCGGCAAACAGGGCCAAACCACCTTCTGGCTCACCGGCAACGGTGTTGTTGTCAAACCGTTTCGGGGTAAGTAGTGTACT
>JBCCEX010000148.1:0-3601 GCA_039030035.1 Myxococcota bacterium | reverse complement strand
GCTAGGAATAAAACACCTCACACAAGCAAGAGGCTACTGCCGCCTTTCTCAACCACTGTTCTAAAACAGAAAGATCGCTGCACATCCGAATTTTGTGCCGCTGGGTCCTTGTCAGACGCCAACCACGGGCCTCAAACAGGGTCAACAGCGCCCGTTTCTCCTTCCAATTTTCCTACGGCTTTTCCTTCCGCCTTTCCTTCAGCTTTCCCTTCCGCTCTTATATGTTGGTCATGTGATCGCATTCGTGCGATCATCGTCCAGAGACGTTTGGATGATGGGGACCAAAATGCCGGTTTCACGCTCTTAGGTGATAAAACCCGAAGGGAAGATTTAGCGCTTGGTCCCCCTTTTGTTTGTAGAGCGGAGAGTATCTGAGGTCAAGGCTTTGCGCCTGGAACCTGTATATAAGGTTGCTCATAGACGAAATATCATCAAAATGTTTTTTGGTAAAAAATAGAAACACAATTAAAATCCAGCGACCATCTTTTTGCTTGATGCGAACATCTAGATAGGAGTCTTTGAGCCCTTTGAGGCGAGGGAGATTGTAGGGATCTTGCAGTGTTAGCTGCTGAATTTCGTTGCGTCCCTCATACAGCAGAGCGTTGAGAAACGAACGCAACACATCTTCGTGCCCGAATGAGCCGAAGATCTTTTTAAAAGCAAAGTCTGTTCGTGGATCAATAAAACGCATGATGCTACCCCTCCTCTTTGAGCATAACGCTTGGTTGTGAGGATTGACATCAAACATTGTGTGATGGATTCGTGAGGCCAACAACAATAGACATGAAGCGCTTTTCAGTGAAGCACAACCCAACTGAACATATAACCTATTTTTGGCACCACGGGCGTGCAGCGAAGATAGGGTTACCCTACATTAAGCAAATGGCGATTGCATGCGGCTTAGCATCTTTTTGATGGCTGTTTTGCTAAAGCCTGCCTCTTGCAGCAAAACGGCTCTCACTGCGTCGCGCAGCTGTCTGGTGAGTTCATTGAGCTGCTGCCGGTCGGCGTACTGTTTTTCGTGGCTCTTGCTGTAATGTGTGAGGTAGTTGCGTGTGCGTACCACCTGCTTAATAAAGGGCTCCATTTGCCCGGGCTTAAAAGCCAATACATCTGTGAGGTTGCGCAGTACCTCGCACAAACGTTTGCTGAGGCTGGCGGCGCCGGCATGTGTGCGGCTGTGGTAGGTTTCGAGTGCTTGCACCAGGTGCAAAAACTTGTTTTGGGCATATAGGGTTGGGCCAAACACCAGAGCAAAATAGAGCATATGCACCGGCTGCAGGAGTCTGGCTTTGTCAAACCAACACTTGAGATGCATATCGAGCTGTTGTGCAATATCTTGCAGCGTAAACAGCGGAGCAGCTATTGTAGCTGCCTGATGGGTTGCAGGAAAGCCTCGTAAACGGTACAGCAGCTGTACAGGCTGGTTGCAGTTGAGCATGAGCGCCTCAATGTGCTGCGGCTGCACCGGCATGTTGGCACCAAAGCTCAGCAGGTTTTGTAGCTGCAGCAGCTTGTGTTGTAGCTGCTGCCAAGATCTCTCTTGGGTGAGCTGCCACCGCACAAACATGGTTTGCTGTAGCTGCACCTGCGTGTTGCTGCTGCTTTTGTTGAGACAAAATGCAAACGAGAGAGGGTCGTTGTATAGCTTGCAACCAATGGGTTGCGGCTGATTGTAATAGACGGTACATTTTTTGTTGCTGCTGTGCACAATACGAAATCCATGAATATCGACCCATTTGTCTAAGTGCGAGTACAGCACACGTACACGATCAAACTGCAGCTGCTCAACATCGGTGAGATGCCTGCCCATAATAACGAGCTGCGCTCGCAAACTCCACATGTTGGCAAACAGAGGCTGTGTTTGCTGACTCTCATATTGCAATGTTGTGGCGGCAGGTGCTCCCGCCACCTGCACGAGGGTAACGAGCCGACCGTTGGCACACACACCCAATACAATCTCCTGCTGTGTTGCTGTTTGGCCCGCACAGGCATCAAACACACCAAAGGTGTTGAGATAGGCTCCCTGAAAGGGGTGAAACTCCAGCTGCCCATGCAGCACATTGCGCGGACAGCTAGGCAGCCACCAAACACCGGTACAGCACAAAGATTCCATCTGCTTTTGTTAGATTCAGCCGCCTGCTGACACCTCTTATAAATTTCCCTCATTAAGTAAAAGAGACGAAGGGGGGCTTTACATTCCCGCAACTGTTTTATTTGAAAAATATATGGTCTGTAACGGTGCCCAGGGACGGAATCGAACCGCCGACACGAGGATTTTCAGTCCTCTGCTCTACCGACTGAGCTACCTGGGCCTATTGCATAGCTTCAAACCACCTGCAACAGCTATGGCTATGCTCCCACATTCGGGCGTGTGGGTCAATGCACCACCCGCTCTTTGTAATAGCTGCTGCAACTGGTTTGCACAAGCCTAACCGCGTTGGATAGCCGACGACAAGCGCCGATAGCTACGGGCAATCATCAACGCAAAGGCCATTTTAAAAGGTACTGTTGGCAAAAAAGGAAACACACCCACAACCAGTGCTGTTTTAAGTCCTACCAATGTAGACAGCCATGCCACGCCGCAGCTATATAGCACCAACTGCCCAGCCAACAGCGCACCGATCTGGCGCAGCGGTTCATACGGTTTACCAATACAGCGTTGGGCCAGCACAGATATCAAAACCACCTGCGGTACAAAACCCAGCAGATAGCCGGTGGTGTGCGTAATTGCAATACCCGAACTAAACCCCGCAAACACCGGCAGCCCCGCCCATCCTTCGGCCAAATAGGTAACGGTCACCGCCATGGCTAAACGCCAGTGGCACACCAGCCCCAACACCATAATGGCA
Source organism: Myxococcota bacterium (assembly GCA_039030035.1). Taxonomy (GTDB): domain Bacteria; phylum Myxococcota; class UBA727; order UBA727; family JABDBI01; genus JBCCEX01. Next base: position 749 of record JBCCEX010000148.1, on the reverse strand, counting down.
AATGGCTGCATGGTCATCGGCACCGGCAGCAATGGTACCTGTACCTGGGCTGATGCTGCCAACACAACACTGCCCAGCAGAGTCATGGCAACAAACTGTACAGCTGTATTGGCTTGTAGCAGCGGCGCAGCAAGCGTGTTCGTACCAAAATGTTTTTGTTGTCTCTTGTTTAGCTGATTGAACATCGTATCACCCTCCTTTGTGTCAAGCGCTGTATCTGCTCTTGCGCTTACGAGCCACATTAGATCATTTGCGGTAAGATGTCCATTTTTGCCCAAAAAGGTGCTTTTTTCATACAAAGCCTCTCAAGGGCTGGTGTTATGATGTAACATAATGAGCATGAGCAATATCGTGCAAGACAACCCCATTGTCAATCCAACCGGCAAAATACCGGTAGGAGTGTCGGATTTTGCCAAATTAAGGCAAGAGGGGTACTGCTTTGTCGACAAAACGCTGTTTATCAAGGAATTCCTCGATATTGGTGCTGAGGTCACGCTCATTACCCGCCCGCGACGGTTCGGCAAAACCATAAACCTCGATATGCTTTGTCGTTTTTTACGCCAGCCGGCCAGTGGCAAAGAGGATCTATTTGCGGGTCTGGCTATTAGCAAAGCGGGTCAGCAGTATCAGCAAGAGCGTGGCAAACGACCGGTGCTATCTATGTCGTTTCGGACCATTAAAGCTCAAAGATATCAATGCTGACAGCGTCCAGCTCAATCAACTGGGCTAGGTCCTGCAGAGTGAGGGAG
>JBCCEX010000147.1:0-3642 GCA_039030035.1 Myxococcota bacterium | reverse complement strand
TATCATCCATTATTGCCTCTGTGCTGCTCTAGAAAACGAACGTGAAAATATGTTACAATTAATTAGGAGCATAGGAAGGCCAGAAAAGGAGATAGCCATGACAATCAGAACCGCATTAAAACGAGAAGGACTGCAAGAAGGACTGCAAAAAGGGCTAAAAAAAGGCCAACAAAAGCTAGAAGAGGTCGCCATGCGCCTTCTGGGCACAGGCATGCAGGCCGCTGAAGTGATTCAGATCACCGAGCTGCCTAAGCAGCGCATTGCTCAGCTGCTGGACCAACTCAAACGCACAACTACCCGCAAACCACGTTAGTTCAGACCGTTCAACAAACCGGTCGCAAGCAAAAGCGGATTTTGTCAGCTTGCAAGAAGGTTTGTATATTCGCTGGCTGTGTCGAGGCGTAAATCGTCTAAACCAACACCATCGTATGGGTTTTCGAGATGGTCTTGAATGTTGTTTAGGCTGACCACAACTGTGCTGTAAATAAAGGCGACCAAGTATCCCGAAACCCATGAATTGGCCAGGTTGATGTTGGCAAAGTAGGGCGAAAACAGCACGGGAAATGCCATGAGAAAAATACGGCTATAGGCGCGCAAAGTTGCTGGGGTATGGTAGGAGGCGATGTTTTTCATCTCTTCAAAGCTAACAATCGCGCGGTGCAGCAGGGTGTTGGCTTCGGCAATACAGGGGGGAGCAACATTGCGCTGTAGCATCTGCTTGTGCAGCGAAGAGAAGGTTTGAAACAGGCGATAGATCTCTTGTAAAGAGCGGTTGTGCTCTTGATCGGAGGATTGTAGGCAGACAGGTAGCAGTGTGAGCAGGCGGTTTGTCAGATGCAGCTGTTTGGTTGCTTGTGGATCATCGTTGTTTGTGCAGTCTCGGTGCATGAGGTACAGTGAGGCAAGGCTGCTTTTTAATATGCCGAAGCTTTGCAAAGCGCTTTCTCGGCGTTTGTAGGCGCTTGCAATCGAAAATACCAGTGGAAAAATCACAGCGATGTTGACCAAATTGGCCGGGATCTCAAAAATAAAATCTATCTGCCTGCAAATGTATATGCAGATTATAGAAAATATTGGTACGGCAAATGTGTTGAGTTGAACAATATATAAAAAATCTCTGATCGTTTTCACATCATTTCCTGCGTTGCCTGTATGTCGGTCAAACTCTTTTGTCTGTGTTATGTAACAACTGCGATCTATTATTTGTTCCCTTCGGGTAAATTCATGTACAAATAGTAGATGTTGCCACGCAGGCTGCAGTGCATAGGCAAAGCATAGCAGCCTGATTAAAAGGGCAACATGGGGTAGAGGGATGGCGCAACCTTGGCTGCTGTTAGATACATCTTGTCAACATGGTGTTGTTGCAATATGGCAACAGGGGCAGCTGCGGGCACAAACATCTTTGCCGCAGCGTCGGCAACATGCCGAGATGCTACCGCAAGGGGTGCAGCAGTGTCTGCAGCAAAGTGGCATTGCCTTTCATGAGCTAGCCGGTGTGGCTGTGGGCCAGGGGCCGGGTTCGTTTATGGGTGTGCGCGTTGCGATGGCCTATGCCAAAGGGGTGGCTTGTGCGCTGGGTATTGGCTTGGTGGGGCTACCCACACTGCTCACACTGGCTGCTCATGATGTGCGTGCAGCACAGCGAGCGCTGATTTTGCTAGATGCACGACGTTGTCAGGTGTTTGCGCAGCAGGTGCGTTATGTCACAGTACCCGGGGTTGATGCTGCAGTGCCCATAGCACACAACAATCCCGCTGCCCTCAACCAAGAGCAAATGCTGCAGCAGGCGCAAGAGTTTGATTGCATTGTTGCTTGCTGCTTACAGCAGCCCTGGTTAGATGCACTTGGCAACAAGCAGATTATGCAAACCCATGGCCCAACTGCCCTGGGTATGGGGCGGTTGTTGGCTGCCCATTTACAACAAACAGGCATGCCCAGTGCGCATAGCTGCAGTGAGCTGCAACCCACATATGTACGCTCTGCCGATGCGCGCCTACCAACAACAGGCGCTGTGTAATCGACTGATAGCGCTGTGGTTTAGCGCACTTGTTGAGAAGATGGCTGCGGTTGCGTTTGTGGCTGTGCCGGCTGTTGTTGTGTGGCCGTCGGATCTTGATATAGCAATATATCCATCTTGATATTGACGTCGTTATGAATTGTCCATTTCATAAATCCGGTGCCTACACCAAAATCTTGTCGATTTACAACAGCCTCTCCCACAAACCGTTTTGTCGGTCTACTGCTAGAGGGCACATCTGCAAGCGCCCCTTGAAAGCACTGGTTTTTTTTGAGCTTGCCTCGTATTTTTAAATTGCCGCAGATATTCAAAGTCATCTTTTGGGGTTTGCTTTCTAAAATAGATACAGACGTAGATATAAATTGAATAAATTTTCCCTCTGGATTAATAGTTTTTTTATCCCCCTTACCCTTGTAAAAACCAAAAAAGCCTTCCGAAAGTATTTTCTCAATCAGTTTTTCATTGCTGGCATTTTCAAATCTTGCATGCGCCTTTTCATTCTCATTTTTTACGTTTTTCATCATCTCTTTTTTGATGTTCAACGTCTTCACAGGAATAATCAAACGGACTCGGGAATTTTGCGCCGCTGCTTGATCATACACCACATCACCTTTGATGTTAGAAAACATGCCAACAATAGCTGCCGCCGCCAAGCTATTGGTGCCTCTAAAGTAAACAACACTCTTTTTGCCATCGATTTGCCAGGTTGCTTGAGGTCTTGCAACTGTTTGTTGCTGCACCTTTTGCTGGCCAGCAGCGCTCTTTGGCACAGAGGGCGGTTGTGTAGATTGAGTTGTCGCAAAACCTGTTGCAGCAAACATCATGCAAAAAACAGCTCTCTTTGTTGTCATCAGCCCCTCCTTTTAGCAAAGTTGTGTATACAAAACCTACCCATTAATATACCTAAAATCCCGAAAAACGCAACTAGATTTCAGCTGCAACACATCATGAAGGGGTTCGGGGTGAAACCGCCAACCTCGTTACATTTTTCGGGAATTCAGGAATAACAGCAACAGTGCGCGGCTGCCAATATTTCACATCGATGTCAGCCCATGTGGCTCGATGTGCTAAAATAGCGCTGATAATCAACAGGAGATAAACATGGGTAAGACAAAAAAAAGATTCTTTGCGCAACTACGCGCATCTGTATCGATGCTACTGCTGTCTGCCTGCACATCGTCAACACAAAACAGTGTAACAGACGATGACAATCGCGAGACCATCACACATCAGGCAATTACATTTATGCAGCAACAAACCGAAGAGGCTATGCGCAGTGCAGTCCAAGAACGTCAAAACAGGGGTCAAGAGGCTTCGTCTGCAAAGTTGGCCCATTTTTATGCACTAAAAGAGCCTGTAAACCTGCGGCAAGATTGCTCACAAAAAGAGCTTCTTTCTATGCAAATATTCAGCGAAATAAAAGAGGAGATATCTAAAATATTAACAAAGCTAGCAACAGTAACCACAACGGAAAAAATTTTTGCAAGAACCGAGCGAGTCAATACAATCAACGACGCCTATTTTGCCCTAACCGAACGTGCCGTTGACGTGATCGGTGAATTCAGAACCAAAACATGTGAAGCCTCTTTAGAGGTTATCAAAAAAGTACGATCAGAATCAATAAT
>JBCCEX010000146.1:0-3727 GCA_039030035.1 Myxococcota bacterium | reverse complement strand
TGGAGGTAGCCTTAAACAGCCGGTCTTTTCGATAGATAGGTTTGACAGTCGTTTCAGTGGGGCGCAACGGTGTCGATTTTTTGCGTGGCATTGTGGTTTGATTTTCTCTTGCTCTACGGTTATCTTATCGCAGAATCGTATCTGCACATATTTTTTTGTTGGTTTAGGTAAATTTGGCCGGCCTGTCTTGTCATGAATGGCAAAGGTAGAACCCTGTTGCAACAACAAAGCTAACTGCACTACAATAAAACCAGGTGGCGCGGGAGGCTCATGCGCATTGGGGTACCACTAGAACAAACAGCTGGCGAAAAGCGGGTTGCGCTGCATCCTCAGGTTGTGCAGCCTCTTATTCGTTTGGGCGCGCAGGTTGTGGTGCAAGCAGGCGCGGGCAGACAGGCGGGGTTGGGTGATGCAGCGTTTGCTCAGGCGGGGGCGGCTGTTGAAGCCGATGTGCAATCTGTGTGGCAGATGTGTGACATCATGCTTAAGGTTGCCCCGCCGCGGCGACACAGCAATGGGCTCAATGAAATAGAGTGTTTGCGCAAGGGGCAGCTGTGCATCGGGTTGTTGGATCCGCTGGGAGATCCGCAACATCTTGAGCTGTTGGCTGCCCGCGGTGCTCATCTGTTTGCTATGGAGCTGATTCCACGAACGTCGCGGGCGCAGGCTATGGATGCGTTGAGCTCTCAAGCCAATCTCATGGGGTATAGCAGCGTGCTGTTGGCGGCAAACCATTTGTGTAAATTGTTGCCCATGCTTATGACGGCAGCGGGTACAGTGGGGCCGGCGCAGGTTTTGGTGGTGGGGGCTGGGGTTGCGGGGCTGCAGGCTATTGCCACGGCCAAGCGTTTGGGGGCGCGGGTGTTTGCCTACGATGTTCGACCAGCGGTACAGCAGCAGGTGCACAGCTTGGGGGCACGGTTTGTTGATATTGCGGTACAAGAATCGGCTGCGGGTGAGGGGGGGTATGCGCAGCAGGTGAGCCAAAGTGTGTTGCAGCAGCAGCAGGCGGGGTTGGCCAAGGTGGCGCAAAACATGGATATTGTGATTACAACAGCTTTGGTGCCGGGCATGAAGGCACCGGTTTTAATAACACAGCAGGCGTTAACAAACATGAAACCAGGTAGCGTTGTGGTGGATTTGGCCTGCAGCAGCGGGGGAAATGTGGCGGGCAGTCAACCCAACAAAACGGTTGATGTGCAGGGGGTAACGGTATTGGGGCCAACAAACCTCACCGCCAGTCTGTGCGCCGATGCCAGCTTGCTGTATGCGCGCAACCTGCTAGCGTTGTTACGGCTGCTGTTGTGCGATGGCAAACTCACATTAACAACCAACGATGATATTGTGACATCGTGCTGCGTGGCGCAACAAGGCAAGGTGACCCACCCACGGGTACTGCACATGCTGCAACAGGCAAAGGAGGTTGGGTAATGGAGGTGGTGACTATTCCCCATGTGGTGATGCAGCTGTATATTCTTGTGCTGTCGGCGCTGGTGGGGTTTGAGGTGATTAGCAAAGTGCCTGTGCTGCTGCACACTCCGCTTATGTCGGGCGCCAATGCGCTATCGGGTATTGTTGTGGTTGGCGCCTTAACACTCAGCTGTAGCGCTGCCTCTTGGTTGGGTTATGCTCTGGCTTTGGCAGCTGTGTTTTTGGCCACAGTCAATGTGGTGGGGGGATTTGTGGTAACCGATCGCATGTTGGCAATGTTTCGCAGCAAAAAACCGACCGCCAGCAAGCAAAGTTCACCAAACAGCACAAGGGAGTCATGATGAGGCTATTTTGGGCGTCAAACATAGCTTTTTTGTTGGCATCAAGCGGCTTTGTTGTTTGCCTCAAGCTGCTGTCGTCGCCCAAAACAGCACGCAAAGGCAATTTGCTGGGCGCTGTGGCTATGCTGCTGGCGGTGGTTGCTGCGCTCATGCAGTCGCCCCCTAACTCCCAAGCTGTCAACGGGTTGTTGGTGGCGATGGCTGCCGGCTGCTTGGTGGGTGTTGTTGCTGGCCGCAAAATTCACATGACCGCCATGCCGCAGCTGGTGGCGATTTTCAACGGTTTAGGAGGAGCCGCATCGGTGTTGGTATCGGCCAGTGAAATGACCCGCTGGGCTGCATGGGACTCTTGGCACGCATCGGCAGCTTTGGCCCTAAGCTGCTGGGCCAGTGCATGGATTGGCTCTATCACCTTTAGCGGCAGCTGTGTCGCTTTTGGTAAACTGCAGGGTTTGTTATCGTCTCGGCCGGTGCTGGTTCCCAAAGGGCGCCTGGTGATACTGCTGCTAACACTTTTGTTAGCGTTAACAGGTTTCATGAGCACCCAGGCCCCCGAAAGCCTGCTCATACTTGCTGTGACTGTATTGGCAGCCGAAATTTTGGGAGTGCTGCTCACACTACCCATTGGCGGCGCCGACATGCCCGTTGTGATCTCGCTGCTCAACTCCTACTCAGGGCTCGCTGCTTTGAGTTGCGGTTTTGTTATCGATAGCCCTATTTTAATTTTGGCCGGCTCTTTGGTAGGGGCCTCAGGTGTGATTTTAACCCGCCTGATGTGCCAAGCCATGAACCGCTCTTTGCTCAATGTTGTTTTTGGGGCCTTCGGCGCCACCCCTGCACAACAACAATCGCAAACCGGCAAAACCATGAAACCCTTTTCACCACAAGATACCGCCATGCTGCTGCAAAACAGCCAACGGGTTTTGATTGTGCCAGGCTACGGCCTAGCAGTATCGCAAGCGCAGCGTGCTTTGCGTGAACTGGCCGACCTACTCAAACAGCACAACATTCAGGTGCAATACGCCATTCACCCAGTAGCCGGCCGCATGCCGGGCCACATGAATGTTTTGCTGGCCGAGGTCGATATTCCCTACGAAGATCTCCTCGATTTGGAGGCAAGCAATCCCCTCTTTGCCAACACCGACACAACCCTTATTGTTGGCGCCAACGATGTCGTCAACCCCTCGGCACGCGACAACCCCAAATCCCCCCTACACGGCATGCCCATTCTACACGCAGACACAAGCAGCAACGTCATTGTATTTAAACGCGGCGAAGGTTTGGGATTTGCCGGCGTCGACAATCCACTGTTTGTTGCCGATAACACCCATGTGGTGTTTGGCGACGCCAAAGACTCATTAACAGCTGTAACAGCTCAACTCAAAGAGCTGCTTTAGCCCTCAACTTTTTACGAACAACAGCCCTCCACCTAACTAAAACACGCTTTTCAACCGATTTTGCGCAAATTGTGCACATTTAGCCAGTCTGTTTTGCACACAAGAGCCCGCCGCCGCCAGGCGATTTCGCTGCCATGTGTGCAGCACTCCAGTTTTGCACATGGAAGTGTGTGTTGTTGCCACTGATAAAATCTAGCCACAAATCAGTTTTGCACAGTTTGCACATTGTCGGGTGTTGCTGTATATCTTTTAAAAAAATAATCACTCTCATAGCACTTTCGCCAAAACGTCGCAAAGCTGTCGATTAGGCCTGCTAAACCCTTGTGCGGTAAAATATCTGCTGGAGGCGAGATAAAACCAATGCCACGCAAAAAATCAACCCCGTCGCGCTGCAGTGCAGCTGTTGTTAGACCCATCTACCGAAGGGACCTACTCTTCAAAGCCACCTGCACGATGCTTGGTATTCACAAAGAGATTGTGCGTCGCTATTTGCCAAAAAAGTTCTTGGTTAAAATTGATGTCGATAAAACGCGCGTTATCAACCCGGTGAGCGTCGAC
>JBCCEX010000145.1:0-3741 GCA_039030035.1 Myxococcota bacterium | reverse complement strand
TTTCAACAATTTTTTCGCGAAAATTCCGACAGCTGGCTCGAGCAATTTCAATATAAAGAGGCGGGGCCCCATTTGATTTTGCAGGCGTTTTTGCAGCGAGTGATAAACGGTGGCGGTAGCATTTACCGCGAGTACGCGCTAGGCCGGGGGCGAACCGATCTGCTGGTGGTGTGGCCACAAGTGCAGCAGCGGCGTGTGCGGTGTCAAAGGATTGTACTGGAGCTCAAACTAATTCACGAAAAAGATGGTTTTGACAGTACATTGCAACAGGGTTTACAACAAACGTCGGCCTACATGGACAGCTGTAAAGCTACCCAAGGGCATTTGCTTCTTTTTGATCGTCGCCAGGGCAAGTCGTGGGACGAGCGCATTTGGGTGAAGCGGCAGCAAGCTGCCAATGGCCAGTCGATTATGGTGTGGGGGTTGTAGCGGCGAACTGCGCTGAGATCTTCTTTGTTATGTTGCAATCAGCCTGAAGATATGCCTTGTCTATGCTATTTTTAACGTGTGGGTTCTGATTTTGAACTTGACGCAGCAGTTTTATTGTCTTAATATTATTATAGGTGGATAGATAGTTATATAAGGAATGCACAATGAGTATCAATAAAGAAGGGCGGCAGCCAACAACGCATGCACCCATGTTGCTGTGGGTGATCACCGTATTATCGGTAGGAGTTGGCTGCGGTAAATTGGCCGGTTTAAATAAATTAAAAATTCCCAGTGTTGACCTGCAGGCTCCTGCATTTCAGCCAAACTCACAGCCCATTATCTCCATGCAAAAGACCTTCGATCTGTTAAAAAATGGCCATGCTGCGCAGCAGCAAGATGCTTTGGATGAGATAGCGGGCTGGTTGAACGATGGCATTATCGATGGCAAAGACGACAGATCTACAAACGCGCTGCTAGATTTTATCGCTTCGGGCGCACCTGTGGCGCTGCGGGCACAAGCTGTGGGTATGCTCATGACCTCAAGCGATGATAAAAAAAGAGGCGGTCTTGCACAAAAGGGGCTGTCTAAGCAGCTTGCAGACTCAAAAAAAGCAGGCAACACCGCGCAGGCAATGGTGGAGTTTGTTGGTGGCAGCCGCAAGCGTGAGTCGGATCGACAAAACACATACAATCTGTGTCTTGTATCGCATGCGGGCCGGCAACTATTGGCCAAAAAACTGTTTGGCTCTCAAAAGGGGGCTGCTCAAGCTATTGAGCTGTTTGTTGTGAAGCAGAAAAAGCTTTCTGACAAGATGCAAGACGAGATGATCAAAGCGCTGCTGCTTTTGGTCAAAAATCCCAATTGGCGTCCAGATGCTGATTACATACACAAGCTGATCGAGTACACTCTCAAAACCAGAATGGAGTTTGATAGGTACATGCAGCTTGCCTTTAATTTGTCGCATAGCTCCAATGCGAAGATCAGGGAGATTCTAATCGACAATGCATTCAACGACAAAGATGAGCTACACAAGCATGCCAAGCAGGTCAACAAAGTGCTCAACACGACAGCGCCCAATAGCTTGGCTGCCGAAACAATTGTGATGATGGCGTATCGTTTGCAAAACCTGACGCTGATTGGTGAAATGTTGCTAGATAAAGATGTCAGGCAGCGTGTTGATAAATCAGGTATTGCGCTAGCACAGCCTTTGGTAACTCGTGTGGAAGAGCTGTTAGATGAGATGGAAGATAGCTTCAGTGTGTGGTACAGACCTCCGCACGGAGGCGCCCGTGCAGTTTTTATGGTTGACAATGATCCTGATCGTTCGGCACAAGCGGAGGCACAGTTAAAAAAATATGCTTTCTACTTGGGTTTGGAGGAGATAAAAAGTGCTGTTACAGAAAAACTACGTGAGTTAACGACGCCCCCTCCTGCAGTACCGATGCCAGCTCACCCACTTCCTGCCTTAGGAGACCTTGTGCCAAATCCAGATATATTTAACCCTGTAGGCCGTGACGATCACCGTATTGAGTGGCGTCAGTTAAAATTTGGTAACATCGAAATGATACTGGCTAACTTGAGCAACACGCAGCTTATTCAGCATTTGCAAAATCAGGCAGCCTATATTCGACAAGGACGTGCTATAGGAGAGGCCCCTCACGGGTGGCCCTTGCCCCTGTAGTGTTTTGACGCCTGCTATAAACTGTGTTACCCATGTCGTATAGTGATTTATGGCTAGACAGAAAAAAAATCGAGAACCAAAGCCACCGCGCCATTTGCGGGTTGATTTGCCGATTCGACTAGAGGTTGGCTGTGAGAGCCAATCGTTTTCGACAACGGCACACAATGTTGCCATTGGTGGGGTCTGCTTTGAGATGGATCAGGAGCTTGCTGTAGGCTCACAGGTGAATGTATTGCTCTATCTGCCCATGGCTCATGGGCTGGAGCTCATTAAAACCGTGGCGCGTGTGATATGGCATAAACGGCGCTCCAAAGTGCATGTGGCGGGGGTCTGTTTTGTGCAGTTTGCGCCGGGTGATCAACGCCGTTTGCAGGCCTGGTTATTGGCCTATGTGCGTGGCGACAAAGAGAGCCGTTTTTACCCGGGTGAAATCGAAGAGTTGCCCCTGCGGCCGCCGTCGCGTCGCTAGCTGAATATCTGCTGTACAAAAGTGAATATGGTGGCGAAAGAGGGACTTGAACCCTCGACCTGCGGATTATGAGACCGCCGCTCTAACCAGCTGAGCTACCTCGCCTCGAGATATTGTCAACAGACCAAACATGTCGATGCATGCTGTCATTGTGGGGGAAATCGCGGCAAACGTCAAATGGGTGGTGTTTGAATCTCATGAAAGACGGAAACGAAAAACGATTGGGAGGGGTGTCGAATTTGCCAACGTGCTGTTGGAATTGTTACGAGAGGTGTCAGCAAACGGTTTTGGTGATCGGAAAATTGTGTTTTGCGGGGATCTTTTGTGTTGATTTTCTTTGTTGCACCTCATTGCAAATAGTAGTGTTGATGGGCCTCATCTTATGTTTGACAGGGTGCACGCTTGACAAAGGCGCAAAAGAGAATAAGATGGTTTTAGACATTGCGGCAGGAGGCTGCATGTTGTTGGCTCTTTGACAACCAGACAGCCGATAAAGTGATGGTGCACAACGTCAATTCTGCACACTTTACGGTAGATAGAAGGAAGGAGTTGGAAGCTCGCAAGCTTGCTTGTGGGTGGAAGATTTTGGAAAGCTGTCTACTTAAGTGGAGAGTTTGATCCTGGCTCAGAACGAACGCTGGCGGCATGCTTAACACATGCAAGTCGAACGAGAAGTTGGCCTTCGGGCCAATAGAGAGTGGCAAACGGGTGAGTAACGCGTGGATAATGTGCCCAAGGGTTGGGGATAACCCGCCGAAAGGCGGGCTAATACCGAATACGTTCGCGAAAACTTCGGTTTTTGCGAAGAAAGGGGGCTTGCTCCCGCCCTTGGATCAGTCCGCGTTCCATCAGCTAGTTGGTGGGGTAATGGCCTACCAAGGCAACGACGGATAGCTGGTCTGAGAGGATGATCAGCCACACTGGGACTGAGATACGGCCCAGACTCCTACGGGAGGCAGCAGTGGGGAATATTGGACAATGGGCGCAAGCCTGATCCAGCAATGCCGCGTGAGCGATGAAGGCCTTCGGGTTGTAAAGCTCTGTCGGGGGGGATGAAAAAATCGCGTAACCCGCGATCTTGACAGTACCCCCAAAGGAAGCACCGGCTAACTCCGTGCCAGCAGCCGCGGTAATACGGAGGGTGCAAGCGTTGTTCGGAAT
>JBCCEX010000144.1:0-3746 GCA_039030035.1 Myxococcota bacterium | reverse complement strand
GCTAGGAGCATGGCTCGAACAACTGCTTGCCGAATCTACAGGCAAGCAAGGCACAGGTGTTGTTCCCATCGATGGCGAGGCCCTTCTCGAACCCGAGCATTACGGATCCGATCGGGTGTTTGTCTCTCTTTGCCTCAAAGAGACACCAACATTTCACGTGAAACAGAAGCAACTGCAACAGCTGCAGCAAGCCGGTCACCCTGTGATTCACCTGAATCTGCCCACAAAAGAGAGTGTCGTGCAACAGTTTGTGCTGTGGGAAATTGCTACAGCAGTCTTGGGAAGTGTGCTACAGATCCACCCATTTAATCAACCCGATGTAGAAGCCAGTAAAAAGCGTTCCCAAACACTCATGCAGCAGTATGAGCAAACAGGTGCATTGGTCGATCCCCCTTGGTCGCTGCAAGAGGGCTCTTTAAAAGTGCTTGCGCAAGATCCCCAAACAACGCAAACCGATTCGCTGCAACAGCTGCTTAACGATCACATCAACCTGCTGCAAGAGGGGGACTATTTTGCTTTGTTAGCTTTTTTGCCTCGGTCGGATGCGTGTGAAACTGCTTTGCAACGCATTCGCCAACAGGTACAGCAAGCCAAACGGGTCGCCACAACCTTAGGGTTTGGCCCTCGCTTTTTGCACTCTATCGGGCAACTGTACAAAGGCGGGCCGCGCCAAGGGGTGTTTGTCTACCTAACATGTGACGATACCTGTCAACTGGCTGCCATAGATCGCCCTTACAACTTCAATGTGGTCAAAGAGGCACAACTGCGTGGGGATTTTACCGTGATGGCCGAACAGGGACAACGGGTCTTGCGGGTGCATCTGGGCAAAGATTTGTCTAAGAGCCTCAAAGAGCTCGAGCAGGTTTTTCAATAAAAATAAGCAAACACTACAAACGACTGGCTATGCTGAACGTTGAATCGCTCGTGTGACAACGTTATGATAACCTCACAGCTGACGCTGCAACACGCGGCAAATTCAAATTTTACGGGAGGTAATGCATCATGACAACAGAATCAACGCACAAGAAGAATCACGAGATTTTCCGAAATATGTTCGAGGATTACTGGAAGAAAAAATTAGACTAGGTTGATCTGTTTGTACTGCACCGCCGCCTGCTTATTGTGAAAAGCAATCGCTACTACAAATAGCTCGCTCGTTGGGTGATCGTGAAAAACGGCTGCATAACGCTTGACATCGATCTGCTGCAGCCCTTGGCGTGCTGCTGTTTCAAGATGGTTGGGAGAATCTGCCTGCTTGATCTCCAAGACAATTCCTGGCTTCAGCGGGGTGTCGTCGCGCGGGATCAGCAAAATATCGGGGCGACCTTCACCCGACTCGGCGTTGGAACGGACAAAATGGGTGTCGCTCATGTAGGCGACCATGCCCAGTACCAGAGCGTGGTAAAACCACTCAGGCTGTTGCGCAACATCAAAATAGCTCAACGTCACGTCAGCCAGCTTGCCTAAGTGCGCCGCAAAGGCTGCCAAATCACCATGTGCCAGAGAGTTTAAGACCGTTGGCAGCGGGTTGGTCTGCCCGTGGCCAAACCAGCGAGTCACCAAATCTTGATAAATAGTGCGGACCTCTTCGTTGGGGATGCGCAGCTTGGCTTGCGACGAGGAGGCACTCCCTACGTGCGTCTCTTGCGGTGTTAAATAGCCGCTGCACAGCAAAATGCTATAGAGGGCGTCGGGCAAACCATGCAGTTCGCGCAGCGCTAGGGTCTCCGACACCTTTTTTTGTACAGTTTGTCCCAATAGCAATCGCTCCATGTTCTGCTTGTCGGGCAAACTGCTGCTGTTGATGAGAGTATGGATGAGTTCATTGCCGCTGGTGTTGGCCCAGTAGGCATCCAAAGCGCGAGCCTCGTCGGCCACAAAGCTGGCGATAGACCAGGGATTGTACACCTTTGTCACGAGCTCTTTTTGGCCAAATCGATAGCCGTCGTACCACCGCTGCACGCTTGGCAGATGCTGTTGTAGCCTACGCTCAACAAACAGCTGCTGCACCTCAGCTTGGGTAAAACCAAATTGCGTCCGAAACCGAGCTTTGAGTACACCGTAGGTACCCAAATTGTTCAACCCCGAAAAGATGTCCTCCTTCGCCACACGCAAAATGCCGGTGATCACGGCCTTGTGCAGATACCGGTCGTTGTCTTTGAGCGCGCCGCTCAGGAGATTGCGCATAAAACGCACCATCTTGCCGTAGTAGGTGCTGTCAAACGCCTGCTGCCATTCGTCTTGCGACTGACCAGCGGCACGCACCAGCAGCTTTTTGTCGCTATGTGCATAGGCCGAATGAATAGGAGCGTCGTACTCGTCGAGCAGTACGATGGGCCGTACCCACTCCTGCTGCGGTTTGCCTTGGTTATGGTAGAGAGTGAGCAGTTTACAAAGCAGCTTTAAAGCAGCTTCCCAATCATTTAACGTCGCCTGCCGTTGCTGCAAAATACGGCTCCAGCGAATGCCGTGGGTACGAGCAAACAGATCGACGGCCTGAAAATTCAATGCCTCTGCATGTCGCTGAATCTCTTCATACATCAGCTCACACAGCTTGTCATAAGCTTGGCTCCAGCTAGCCGCTTTGACATCTTTAAACGTAAGAGAAATCACAGGATACCGCCCCTGATGTTTCATGATGTCGGCCTGCCCAGAAACCAACAGACCGTCAAATAGACGAGAGGTATTTGCTCCCTCGGCAGGCTTTTCAAAAAACGCCTGCAACATGCTTTGATTCGTCGTTTTACCAAACCGCCGCGGCCGAGTGATGAGAATCACATCGTCGTCGCAGTGAAGCATCTCTTGAATAAACAAGCTCTTATCCACAAAACAGCGCCGCTGCTGAACAATTTTGTCAAAGTCCGATATCCCTTTAGGCAACAATCCCTGCGGATTGACAATGCGCACAGAGGATTCAGAGGCAGTATTCATAAGAGTAGACTACCATATGCCACCGGCTGCGATGGCTTGTTAGCCTTTGTTGCATGGCAGATTTTGCAACGCAGCAAAAGCGGAAGCCATGCGGTCACACTCCCTTTTAGACAAGCCCAATTGAGTGGCAATATGTCGCCATTGTGCCACGGCTTCACCCACCTGTTGGACGATTGCACGCGCCCTTGCTGGTGACAACCGAAAATCTTGAGCAACTCCCATTGCTGTCTCCAAGGAGGCGGAGGGGTCATCAAAGTCAATGCTAGTGGTCAAAACAGGGGGGGTAAGCTGCGCAGGCGTGGGGTTGATATCATACACCGGCGACAGTCTCCAGCCCCTGCAGCGTTCATAAAGAAAACCATGATTGCGCAGGTGATCGTCTGTGTTGGAGATCATCACCGTCAACACAATGCGCCGCCACAGTTCAGCCATATCTTTTTCTGGCTGCGCACCATATTGCGCCAAGGCATAGGCCAACTCGAGATAGCTATGTTGCTCATTGTCTTGTGCGCCCAGCATGCTCATGCCAGACAAAAAGGGAATGCGCTGTTCACAACGGCGATCAAACCGTTTGATGATCAAAACAGGCTGGCCCAAAATGGTCTCTAACCGCCACGATGGCACCTGAATTCCCGCTTGCTTGGCCAGGGTGAGCGCCACTGCCTCCCATACAACCCTATTGAATTCATCACCTTTCTGAGCAAATTTGGCAATAGCAAGGCTACCATCTCGATCACGCACCGACGCTTTCGGGCGGGCTCCACCCAAAGATGAGCCTGGAGCCAACAACAGCCTGAGATCCGCTGCAGACTCCT